>NZ_JBJLSJ010000011.1:0-126737 GCF_050871975.1 Kineococcus rugosus
GGGGAGCAGCCCGTGAGGGCTGCTCCCCTCCACGCATGTCCGGGCTCATTCGTGAGACGCTGGACCGCTCGTAGATCGAGCTCAACGTGAACAGTGACGAGGACAACCGCGCTCAGCGCGGCGGGTGGGAGATGGACATGGCAGAACCAGGTGCACGGGGTCGCGGCAACGGCGACCGACGTCCGACGGGTGCCGGTCGCGACTCCGCGAACTCCCGCCCCGACCGTCCTCGTCGCACCGACGGTCCGGCCGCCGGCGGCCGCCCCGCGGGCGGGAACCGCTACGAGCGTGATCGGCCTCGTGGCGCCTCCGCGGCCGGCGACTCCCAGCGTCCTGGTCGGGCCGTCCGCGGCGGCGCGGAGCGAGGGGAGCGCTCGTACCGCGATGACCGTCCCGAGCGTGGCGGTGCGCGGGACGAAGCGCGCCCGGCTCGCAGCTACCGCGACGACCGGCCGCGTACCGGTCGACCCGCCGCTGGGGACCAAGCGCGCCCGGCGCGCAGCTACCGCGACGACTACCGCGACGACCGGCCGCGTCGTGACGACCGTCCGTGGGAGGACCGGGGACCGCGCACGAGCCGTCCCCGCGACGACCGCCAGGGTGAGTCCCGCCGCGACGGCCGCCCGTCCTCGGGCGGGGACCGCCCGCGTCAGGGCCGTCCGCAGCGCGACGACGCCCGTGGGGCGGGTCGCCCCGACCGCCGCGACGACCGGGGCCAGGGCGGTGCCGCTCGTGGTGGCTCGCGCCCGGACCGCTCGTTCCGCGACCGGCCCCGCGACGACCGGCCCCGCGGCGACCGACCCCGCGAGGACCGTCCGCAGCGCGCGGACTCCCGGGGCGGGTCGCGTCCCGAACGCCCCGTCCGGGACCGTCCTCAGGGGGCTGCCGGTGGTCGTCCCCGTCGCGACGAGCGCGGTCCGCTCCGGTCCGCCGGTCCGGACCGGGGCCGGGACACCCGCCCGGCGCGTCCGTCCGGCCCGCGCATCCCGGACGACATCACCGGCAAGGAACTGGCTCCCGACGTCCGCCGCGCCCTGCAGGGCCTGACGGGGGAGAACGCCGACCTCGTCGCCCGCCACCTCGTGGCCAGCGGACGGCTCGTGGACGTCGACGCCGAAGCGGCGTGGCAGCACGCCCTGGCTGCGCAGAAGCGGGGTGGGCGGATCGCCGCCGTCCGCGAGGCCGCCGGCATCGCGGCCTACAAGGCCGGTCACTTCCGGGAGGCGCTGGCCGAGCTGCGCACCGTCCGCCGGATGACGGGCGACGACAGCTACCTGCCGCTGATGGCCGACTGCGAACGGGGCCTCGGGCGTCCCGAGCGTGCCCTGGACCTGGCCTCCTCCCCGGAGGTCGGCGGGCTCGACACCCCCGCCAAGGTCGAGATGCTCATCGTGGCCGCCGGGGCGCGGCACGACCTCGGCCAGCACGAGGCGGCGGTCGTGTCCCTGCAGGTCTCGCAGCTGCGGACCAACAGCCGGGCCCCCTGGCGCGCCCGCCTCTGGTACGCCTACGCCGACGCGCTCCTGTCCGTGGGCCGCACCGCCGAAGCGCGCGAGTGGCTGGTCAAGGCCGCCGAGGCCGACAGCGACGGCGAGACCGACGCCGCCGAGCGCCTCGACGAGCTCGACGGCATCGTGTTCGACGAGGACTGGGACGACGCCGACGACCCCGACGGCGCGGACCCGGCCCCCTCGACGGACCGCGAGGGCTGAGCGGTGCGGGTGTACTGGCCGACGACCCTGACCGCCCTGGCGCGCCTCGCCGACTCCGGCGAGTTCGCGCCCGCACCCGTCACCGTCCACGCCGTCACCCCGACGCTGCGCGACTACTACGCCGACGCCGATCCCCGTGACCTCGAGGAGGAGCTGGAGTACGTCGCCATGACCGACGCGGCCGAGCAGTCGGTGCGGCTGCTCACCGCGCAGGAGGCCCCCCGGCGCGTCGTGCTGGCGCTCGACGTGCCCGACGCCGCGGTGCAGGTCGAGCGGGGCGCGTGGTCCGCACCCGAGCGGTCGCAGGTGCGGCTGACCGTGCCGCTGCGGTCGTCGGACCTGGCGAGCATCCACGTCGACGACGCCGAGGCGGAGGACGACGTCCGCGCGGCCGTCGCCGCGCTGCCGGCGGCCGACGCCGGGGACGAGGACGCCCGGTTCACCGTGGAGGCGTGCGAGGGGCACGACCTGCTCTGGTACGACGCGGGGGAGCTGCCGCTCCTGCTCGTCGCCGGGCCCTGACCCTCAGCGGGAGGACCACTCCCGCGCGAGGTCGACCTCGGATCGGATGAGCTGGAGCAGCCCGGGCAGGGCGGCCCGCTCGACCTGGGCGCCCAGCAGGGGGACGCGCACGGTCAGGGAACCCTCCAGCGTGTGCTGCGTCCCGGCGCCGTCGGGGGCCAGGACCGTCGTGGCGACCAGCTCGACCGGGGCGGAGCGGACGGTCAGCGTGAGCCGGCCCCGCCGGCCGCCGTCGGCGGTGGCCGGCTCCCACCGCTCGACCTGCTCGACGACGGCCGTCGTGCCGAGGAACCGGGCGGCCGCCGCGGGCAGGACGTCGGTGCGGACGGTCCGGGAGCTGGACACCACCGTCACGTCCCCCTCGGCCGTCACCGCCTCGGTGTGGTCGACGGCCTGCGACCGTCGCGCGCGGGCGCGCAGGAACTCGGGGTCGACGAGGACGCCGAAGACGGTGGCCGGGGCGGCGGGCAGCTGGGCGCGCTCGGAGAACTGGACGGGCACGGGGCCACTCTAGGTGCCGGGCCGCTGGTCCTCCTGCGCGGCGACGGTGATCGCCACTAGGGTGGTCGGGCGCACCCACCCGCGACCCGGAGCAGTGATGCCCACCTCCACCTCGGCCCCCGCCGGCACCGTCCGCGAGCTCGTGCGAGCCGCGTCGACCACTCGTGACGAGGCCTGGGGGGAGGGGATCCCCGACGCGCTGCGGTCCGGGACGGCCGTCGAGCGGCTGCTGCTGGACTACTACGCGCACACCGCCCCCGAGGACCTCGCCGAGCGCGACCCCGCCGAGCTGCTCGCCGCCGTCGCCTCGCACGTGCGCTGCGGCGCGCAGCGCCGGCCGGGGACGACGCTGGCGCGCCTGGTCGACGGCGTCGCCTCCGGCGCGGGGGAGGGCCGGGCGACCCTGGAGGTCGTCACCGACGACATGCCGTTCCTGGTGGACAGCCTCACCGCGGCCCTGACCCGCGCCGGGCGCGGCATCCACCTGCTGGTGCACCCGCGGCTGGCGGCGCGCCGCTCGGCCGAGGGCCGGCTGGAGGACCTGCACGACGTCGGCACCGCACCGCCGTCGGAACCGGCGGAGTCGTGGATCCGCATCGAGGTCGACTCCGCCGCCGGGGACGACGAGGAGCTGCTGGCGCGGCTGCGCGGCGTCCTGGACGACGTCCGCGCCGCCGTGAACGGCTGGCAGCCCATGCGCGCCAAGGCGTTGCAGACCGCCGACGCGTTGCAGATCGACCCGCCCAGGGGCATCCCCGAGGCGGAGCTGCGCACCGCCGAGCGCTTCCTGCGGTGGATGGCCGACGACCGGTTCACGTTCCTCGGGTACCGCGAGTACGACCTGCAGACCCGGGGCGAGGGCGGCGCCGAGGAGATGGTCCTGGTGGCGCGGCCCGAGACCGGGCTCGGCGTGCTCGCCGACCGCCCGGGCCGCCGCGCGGGGCGCGAGCGCAAGCTGTCCGGGCCGGTGCGGGACAAGGCCACCGAGCCGCAGGTGCTGGTGGTCACGAAGGCCAACGCGCAGGCGACCGTCCACCGGCCGGCGTTCCTCGACTACGTCGGGGTGAAGAAGTTCGACGCCCGGGGGAACGTGACGGGGGAGCTGCGCTTCCTCGGGTTGTTCACCTCCGTCGCGTACACCGACTCCGTCAAGCGGGTCCCGGTGGTGGCCGAGAAGGTCACCGAGGTCCTGCAGCGGGCCGGTTTCGGCTCCAGCGGCCACTCGGCGAAGGACCTGCTGAGCATCCTGGAGACGTTCCCGCGCGACGAGCTGCTGCAGGCCGACGTCGACTCCGTCCTCGTGACGGCGCTGGCGGTGCTGCGGCTGCAGGAGCGTCGCCGCACGCGCCTGTTCCTGCGCCGCGACGACTACCGCCGCTTCATGTCGTGCCTGGTGTACCTGCCGCGCGACCGGTACACGACGCGGATCGGGGCGCGCATCGAGCAGCTGCTGCTCGACGCCTTCGACGGCGGGTCGGTCGAGCACACGCTGCGGGTCTCGGAGTCGGTGCTGGCCCGGCTGCACGTCGTGGTCCGGGCCCGCGCCGGCGAGGAGCTCAGCGACGTCGACGTGTCGCAGCTGGAGGCCGACGTGGCCCGGGCCGCGCGGTCGTGGGAGGACGACGTCCTGGACGCCGCCCGCCAGCGGTCCGGCGACGCCGGGGCCGCCCTGGTCCGCCGGTGGGCCGCGGGCATCCCCGACGGCTACCGCGCCTCCGTCCCGGCCGACCTCGCCGTCGCCGACCTCGAGCGGGCCGAGGACCTGCTGGCCGGCGGGCACGGCGACCAGCCCGCCCTGCACCTGCGCGAGGACCCCGAGCAGCCGCGCTCGTGGCGCCTGACGAGCTACCGGACCAGCCCCGTCACCCTCAGCGCGGTGCTGCCGGTGATGACCGACCTCGGCGTGGAGGTCACCGACGAGCGGCCCCACCTGCTGACCCGCGAGGACGGCCGCCGGGTCTGGGTGGACGACGTGGGGCTGCGGCTGCCCGTCGACGTGTGGCAGCTGGACGCCGACCCGGCGGCGGCGCGCACCCGGTTCACCGAGGCCTTCGCGGCGGCGTGGGCGGGGCGGGCCGAGAGCGACACCCTGGCCCGGCTCGTCCTGGCCGGGCAGCTGACCTGGAACCAGGTCGCCGTCGTCCGCGCGCTGGTGCGCTACCTGCGGCAGGTCGGGCTGGCGTACTCGCTGGACTACGTCGCGAACTGCCTGCTGAACGACGTCGGCATCACCCGGCTCGTGGTGCGGCTGTTCGAGGCGCGGTTCGCCCCGACCCGGCCCGGGCACGAGGACGAGCGCGCCGAGCTCGTCGACGCGCTGCAGGAGGAGACCCGCGGCGCGCTGGACGGCGTCGCGAGCCTGGACGCCGACCGCATCCTGCGGGCGCTGCTGTCGGTGGTGCAGGCCGTCGTGCGGACCAACGCCTACCAGCGCGGCCCGGACGGGCGGCCGCACCCGTACCTGTCGTTCAAGCTGGCGCCGCGCCTGGTGGCGGGGATGCCCGAACCCGCCCCGCACGCCGAGGTGTGGGTGTACTCCCCGCGCGTGGAGGGGGTGCACCTGCGGTTCGGGGAGGTCGCCCGCGGCGGGTTGCGCTGGTCGGACCGGCGCGAGGACTTCCGCACCGAGGTGCTGGGCCTGGTGAAGGCGCAGATCGTGAAGAACGCCGTCATCGTCCCCACCGGCGCCAAGGGCGGTTTCGTCGCCAAGCGGCTGCCGGACCCGTCGGTGGACCGGGACGCCTGGTGGGCCGAGGGGATCGCCTCGTACCGGACGTTCATCTCCGGCCTGCTCGACGTCACCGACGACCTGCGCACCGTCGAGGGGCCCGACGGGCGGTCGGTGCGCACGACGGTGCCGCCGGCCGACGTCGTCCGCTACGACGGCGACGACTCCTACCTGGTGGTGGCCGCGGACAAGGGGACGGCGTCGTTCTCCGACATCGCCAACGAGATCGCCGTGTCGCGGGGCTTCTGGCTCGGTGACGCGTTCGCCTCGGGCGGGTCGGTCGGCTACGACCACAAGGCGATGGGCATCACCGCGCGCGGGGCGTGGGAGAGCGTGCGGCGGCACTTCCGCGAGCTCGGGCACGACACCCAGTCCGAACCGTTCACCGTCGTCGGCGTCGGGGACATGAGCGGTGACGTGTTCGGCAACGGGATGCTGCTGTCGCAGCAGATCCGGCTCGTCGCGGCGTTCGACCACCGGCACGTGTTCCTCGACCCCGACCCCGACCCGGCCGCCTCGCACGCCGAGCGGGCCCGGTTGTTCGCCCTGCCGCGCTCGTCGTGGGCCGACTACGACGCCTCGCTGATCTCCGCCGGCGGGGGCGTGTACCCGCGGACGGCGAAGTCGGTCCCGGTCAGCCCGCAGGTCGCCGAGCGCCTCGGCCTGGACCCCTCGACCCGGTCGCTGTCGCCGGTGGACCTGCTCAAGGCGGTCCTGGCCGCGCCGGTGGACCTGTTCTGGAACGGGGGCATCGGGACGTACGTGAAGGCTTCGACCGAGTCGCACGCCGACGTCGGGGACAAGGCCAACGACGCCATCCGCATCGACGGCCGGGACCTGCGGGTCAAGGTCGTCGGCGAGGGCGGGAACCTGGGCCTGACCCAGCGCGGGCGCATCGAGGCCGCCGTGGCGGGGAACTCCGGGGCGGGCGTGAAGCTCAACACCGACGCCATCGACAACTCCGCGGGGGTGGACTGCAGCGACCACGAGGTCAACATCAAGATCCTGCTCGACCACCTCGTGACGCAGGGCCAGCTGGACCCCTCCGACCGCGACCAGACGCTGCTGCGGATGACCGAGGAGGTCGGGCGGCTGGTCCTGCGGGACAACTACGACCAGAACGTCGTCCTGAGCGTCGAGGGGAGCTTCGCGCCGGGTCTGCTGCCCGCGCACCGGCGGCTGCTGGACGCGCTGGTCCGCGCCGGGGACGTCGACCGGCGGCTGGAGGCGCTGCCGTCCACGGCCGAGCTGGACCGGCGCGCGCGCGACGGCGGCGGGCTGACGATGCCGGAGCTGTCGGTCCTCCTCGCGCACGCCAAGATCAGCCTGGGTCGCGCGGTCCTGGCCAGCTCGATGCCGGACGAGGCCTGGGTGGCGCAGACGCTGCGCGGGTACTTCCCCGCCGAGCTGGGGGAACGGTTCGGCGACCACCTCGCCGACCACCCGCTGCGCCGCGAGATCGCGACGACGGTGCTGGTGAACCACGTCGTGGGGACCGGCGGCCTGACGTTCGCCTTCCGCGCGGCGGAGGAGACCGGCAGCGACCCGGCCGACGTGGTGCGCGCGTTCGTCGTCGCCTCCCAGGTCTTCGGGCTGCCCGAGCGCGCCGCGGCCGTGGAGGCCCTCGACGGGCGGGTCGAGGCGTTCGCGCAGGCGCGGCTGCGCCAGGAGCACCAGCGGCTGCTGGACCGGTCGGTGCGGTGGCTGCTGCACACCCGGCCCGAGGGCATCGACGTGCCCGCCGAGATCGCCCGGTTCGCCCCGGCGGTGGCCCGCCTGGCCCCCCGGTTCGCCGAGGTGGCCGACGGCGCGGACGAGGGGCTGGTCCGCGGCGACGACGCGGCCGTGCTGCGGGCCGAGGCGGCCTGGTTCACCGACCGCGGCGTCCCGGCCGGGGAGGCCCTGCGCACGGTGACCCTGCTGTCCCTGTTCCCGCTGCTGGACGTCGTGGAGGTGGCCGACGCGACGGGCCGGCAGGTCGAGGAGATCACCGCCGTCTGGTACGAGCTGTCGCACCGCTACTCCATCGAGTCCGTGCTGAGCGGGATCTCCGCGCTGCCGCGGACCGACCGCTGGCAGTCGCTGGCCCGCGCGGCCCTGCGCGACGACCTGTACGCGGCCGTGCGGGACTTCACCGCCGCGGTCGTGGCCGAGGTCCCCGCCGGTGAGCCGCTGGACGCGGCGGAGGCCGTGCGGGCGTGGGAGACCGCGCACGCCCCGGCGGTCCGGCGGGCGCAGCAGACGATGACCGACCTGGAGGGCGAACCGGGCTCCGGTGACCTCGCGGCGCTGTCGGTCGGGCTGCGGGCGCTGCGGACGGTGCTGCGGGCGGGGTGATCGCCCGGGGGTCCGGGGGTGGGCCGTAGGCTCGTCGGGTGCCCACCATGTCGGACCTGCTGCACTCCCGGACCGCGATCGACGGCGCCGAGGCGGAGTGGTTGCGGTTGCTCGTCGGCGACTGGCAGCTCATCTCCGACCTCTCGTTCGCCGACCTCGTCCTGTGGGTCCCGACCGCGGATCGGCAGCACTTCGTGGCCGTGGCGCACTGCCGCCCGACGACGGGGCCGACCGTGCACTACGACGACGTCGTGGGCGCGCTGCTGGAACGCGGTCGCCGTCCGCAGGTCGACACCACGTTCGACGAGGCCCGCAGCCTGCGGGGGCGCGACCCCGAGTGGGACGACGACGTCCCCGTGCGCGAGGAGACGATCCCGGTGGTGCGCGAGGGCGTCGTCCTGGGCGTCCTGGCCCGGCACACGAACCTCGCGACGTCGCGCACGCCGAGCCGGCTGGAGCTGAACTACGTCAAGTGCGCCGACGACCTGACCCGGATGATCGCGGCCGGTGACTTCCCGCAGACGGCCGCGCCGACCGGCCCGCGGCGCGGCGCGCCGCGCGTGGGGGACGGGATGCTGCGGCTGGACGCCGACGGGGTCGTCACGTACGCCAGCCCGAACGCCCTGTCGGCGTTCCACCGCGCGGGCCTGATCGGGGAGCTCGTGGGGGCGAACCTCGCGGAGATCTCCAGCTCCCTGGCGGCCTCCCACCTGCCGGTCGACGAGTCCCTGCCGCTGGTGGTGACCGGCCGGGCGCCGTGGCGGACGGACCTGGAGACGGAGGCGGCGACGCTGTCGATGCGCGCCATCCCGTTGACCCGCAGGGAGAACGGGGCCACGAACCGCATCGCCGCGCTGCTGCTGGTGCGCGACGTGTCCGAGCTGCGCCGTCGCGAGCGCGAGCTGATGACGAAGGACGCGACGATCCGGGAGGTGCACCACCGGGTCAAGAACAACCTGCAGACGGTGGCGGCGCTGCTGCGCCTGCAGGCCCGCCGGATCCACTCCGAGGAGGGGCGCTCGGCGTTGCAGGAGGCGATGCGCCGCGTCTCGACCATCGCCACCGTGCACGAGACGCTGTCGCAGGGGATCGACGAGAACGTCGACTTCGACCAGGTCCTCGACCGCTGCCTGATGATGGCCGCCGAGGTCGCGATGGAGAACGCCGAGCGGGTCCGGACCGTCCGCGAGGGCCGCTTCGGGGAACTGCGCCAGGAGGACGCGACGGCCCTGGCGCTGGTGCTGACCGAGCTCGTCACCAACGCCGTCGAGCACGGGTTCGGGTCCGACAAGGCCGGCACGGTCGTGGTGAAGGTGGAGCACACGGCCGACGACCGGCTCGAGGTCGTCGTCAGCGACGACGGCGTGGGGCTGCCGGAGGACTTCCAGGTCGGCAGCTCCGGGCTCGGGACCCAGATCGTGCGGTCGCTGGTCGCGGGGGAGCTGCGCGGGCGCATGGAGTTCGGGGCCAGCGAGGCCGGCGGGACCGAGGTCCGGCTGGACCTGCGGGTCCGGCGGGACGCCGCGCAGATCGGCAGCGTCCGCAACTGAGGCGCAGGGAGGCCCCCGACCGTGCGGTCGGGGGCCTCCCTGGCGTTCCGGTGCGGTGCCGGGTCAGCTCGCGCGGCGGGCGCGGGCGGCGCGGCGCTTCAGCGCACGACGCTCGTCCTCGCTCATCCCGCCCCACACGCCGGCGTCCTGGCCGGTCTCCAGCGCCCACTTCAGGCAGGAGTCGACGACGTCGCAGCGGCGGCAGACGGCCTTGGCCTCCTCGATCTGGAGGATCGCGGGGCCGGTGTTGCCGATGGGGAAGAAGAGTTCGGGGTCTTCGTCGAGGCAGGCGGCGGTGTGGCGCCAGTCCATGGGTGTTCCACTCCTTCTAGCGTGAGGTCGGTGTCAGGACACGCGTGGCTACCCCGCCGCAACGAGATGGACACGCGGGATCCCTGAGCACCGGCAACGCCGGCGGTGCCGGGACACGTGGTCGATCACCTGCAACTGCCCAGGTGACGACGTGTGTCGGGGATCGCGTCGGAATCCAGGGTCACACTTCGTGCGTCCTTTCACAAGGGGTTCAACCAGGTCGATCGGCGATGACGGCTGTCGAGTACGTCACACGGGCGTAACACGCTGGACTCCTCCCCGTCATCCCGATCTCACGGCGCGCCGGGTCGGACACGCCGGGTGATGGCCCCCGGACGGGGGACACCGGGCGAGTGGACGAGGACCCGTCGTACCGTGCTCCTCGTGCCGTCCGCCCCGACTCCCAAGGCTGCGCCAGGATCCCCGCGCACGCCACTGGTCACCGTCATCGCCGCCCTCGTCGGCTTCGAGGCGCTGCTGCTGCTGGCCGGTGCGGCCTACCTCGTGCACGGCCTGGTCGTCGAGGGGTCCCGGGCTCCCGCCGCGGTGATTTCGGTCGTGGTGCTGGCCGTGGGGTTCGCCGCGGCGATCACGTTCTGCGCCCGCGGGCTGCTGGCCCTGGCCGCCTGGTCCCGGTCCCCGCTGGTCGTGTGGCAGGTGCTGCAGGTCGCCGCCGGGCTGCCGGCCTTCAACGGCGGGTCGCCGCTGCTCGGGCTGGTCCTGGTCCTGCCGGCCGTCGCGGTGGGCGTCGGGCTGTTCCTGCCGTCGGTCTCGGCGCAGGTCGGGCGGTAGCGCGGGCCGCGCGGGGGCCTACCCGCCGTCGACGTCGCCGAGGTCCTCGCGCAGCTGCGCCAGGGTGCGGCTCAGCAGGCGGGACACGTGCATCTGGGAGATCCCGACCTCGGCGGCGATCTGCGCCTGCGACAACCCGCGGACGAAGCGCAGCGCGAGGATGCGGCGCTCGCGCGCGGGCAGCGCCGCCAGCAGCGGCCGCAGCGCCTCGCGGTTCTCGACGTTGCCGAGGGCCTCGTCGTCGGAGCCGAGCGCCAGGGCCGGGGACGTGGGCGACCCGGTGTCCAGGGGGAGGGTGGAGTAGGCGTTCGCCGACTCCAGCACCTCCACGACGTCGTCGGTCTCCCGCCCCGTCCGCTGCGCCAGCTCGGCGACGGTCGGCGCGCGGCCGAGCTCCTGGGTCAGGGCCTCGCGGGCGTCGGCCAGCTGCCGGCCGGCCTCCTGGACCCGGCGGGGCACGCGCATCGCCCAGCCCCGGTCGCGGAAGTGCCGCTTGATCTCCCCCAGCATCGTGGGCACGGCGTACGCGCCGAACGGGACGCCGCGGGCGGGGTCGAAGCGGTCCAGCGCCTTGAGCAGGCCGATGGTCGCGACCTGGACGAGGTCGTCCTGCGGTTCGCCCCGGCCCAGGAAGCGGTTGGCGAGGTGCTCGGCCAGCGGCAGGTGCCGGCGGGTGAGCTCCTCGCGCAGCCGCGCCCGCTCCGGGTCGCCGGGACCCAGCGCCGCCATCCGCGCCAGCAGGGGAGCGTCCTCGGCGTCGCGCGCGCTCAGCGGCCCGGGGACCTGCGGGGGCCCGCCGTGGTCGTCCTCGCGGTCGGGGCCGTCGTCCTCGGGGCCGTCGTCCTCGGGTTCGTCGTGGTCGGGTGCGTCGTGGTCACCGCCGCGCGCCACCGGCAGGTCACGCGCCGGGGGGCGGCGCGACGTCCGGTTCACCCGACGCCCGCGACCAGCGTCGTCGGTGCTCCCGTGGTCTTGCTGTGCCGCAGGACGATCCAGGCGCCGGTGGCGGAGGTCCCGGTGAACACCTCGCCGACCAGGGCCTCCAGGACGGCCCACGCGAAGCTGGACCGCTCGGGCAGCTCCCGGGCCGGGCCGCGCACCTCGACCTCCAGGGTGCCGTCGCCCAGGCGGAACGTCGCGACCAGCTCGTCGGCGGAGGGGGAGGGCCCCAGCAGCAGGGTGCAGGCCTCGTCGACCGCGATCCGCAGGTCCTCGATCTCGTCGAGGGTGAGGTCGAGCCGGGCCGCGAGCCCGGCGCTGGCCGTCCGGACGACGGTCAGGTAGGCCGGGTCGGCGGGGACCCGCAGCTCCACCAGGTCGGTGGAGGGCTCCGCGGCCGGGTCGCCGGTCGGGTCGCCGGTCGTGGGCGTCGTCACGTGGCTTCATCCTCTCGGGGCCGTGGGGAACAGGGAGCACCGAAGCTCAACGTATACGGGCGAACACTGCTGGTCACGACGAGGTCGTCCCCGGCAGCGCGGCGAGCCGCTCCCCGTCGACCCGCCAGACCGTCCACCCGTCCTGCGGGAGGGCCCCCAGCGCACGGTAGAAGGCGTGGGCCGGGGTGTTCCAGTCCAGGACCGAGAACTCCAGCCGGCCGAAGCCCCGCTGCGCGCAGATCCGCCCCAGCTCACCGAAGAACGCCGACCCGATCCCCGCCCGCCGGTGCGCCGGGCGGACGAACAGGTCCTCCAGCCACATCCCCTGCCGGCCCTGCCACGTCGAGAACGTCGTGTACCACAACGCCATCCCCGCGACCTCGACGCCGCCCGGGGCGCCGTCGGCCGCCACCTCGGCCAGCACGCACCCGATGCCCGTGCCCGGCTCCAGCGCCCGGGCGAAGTCCTCGGCCCCCGCCGTCGCCGCCTGCGGCTCCCGCTCGTACTCCGCCAGCTCGCGCACCAGCTCGGCGATCACGGGCGCGTCGGCCGCGGTCGCCGCCCGCAGCGTCGCGGTGGAGGACCCGGTCGAGGGTCCGGTGGAGGTCGGGGGGAGGGTCACCGCTCCACCGTAACCGCGGGTCCCGGCACCCCGACCCGCACGCTCGTCCACACCCCGTCGCGCACGACGAACCCCGCGCCCGGGCCCGGACCCGGCGCCACCACCGGCCGGCGCGCCAGGACCTCCGCTGGGACCCGCCCGTCACGGCCGAGCAGCACCGCCGTCCGCGCCGCCGCCCGCGCCAGCGCCCCCAGCCCGCGGAACCCCCCGGCGATCTCCGCGCCGTCCCCGGCCACCACCAGCCGCGACGGGCCACCCCCGCGCAGGACGTCCACCAGCAGGTCCTCCACCCCGGCCGGCAACGGCCGGGACACGTCGTCGACCAGCACCAGGCGGCCCGCCGCCAGCGCCGCCGCGAGAGCGCCCGCGTCCGCCGCGCGCGCCCAGACGGGGTCGGCGACCCCCGCGGCCAGCGTCCGCAGCGCCTGCGTGCGCCCGCTGCCCGCCGGGCCGCACACCAGCAGCACCGGGGAGGGGTCCACCCGCACCGGCCCGCCGCCGTCACCGCCGCGCCCCAGCAGCAGCCCCTCGCCCCCCGCCTCGAGGTCGGAGCCCGCGACCTCCACGTCGACGTCGACGCGCGCGGGCAGCGCCGCCACACCCAGCCGCGCGCCCCCCGGCGTCCCGGCCGCCGGCACGCCCGGCAGCGCCACCTGCACCTCCTGCCCGCACCCGTCCACCACCAGCACCCCGCGCCCGGCAGGGGCCGCCCGCGGCAGGTCCGCCGGGCGCAGCCCGACCAGCGCCGCGTCGGCCCGGTCGGCCGTGCGCAGCAGGACCACCGACCCGACGGCCCCCGCGACCGCACCCGTCAGGGCCTGCCGGTCCCCGGCCACGACGACCCGCACCCCCACCCCCGACCCCTCCCGCAGCAGGCGCAGCAGCCCGTCGGCACCGACCGCCGGGTCCGCCGCCGTCAGCGCCGCCGACCACGCCTCCCAGCCGTCGACCACCAGGACCACGGGCCCGGACCACCGGCCCACCGACCGGCGGCGGTCCACCTCGGCCTGCAGCCGCTCCACGAGCCGCCCGGCGCGCCACACCTCCGCGAGCGCCACCACCGACCCGGTGGTCCCCGTCCCGGCCAGGTCCCGCAGCCCGCCCCCGGCGTCCAGCACGTGGACCTCCCCGCCGCCGCGGTGACCAGCCTCGACGACCAGCCGGCGCAGCAGGGTCGTCCGCCCGCTGCGCACACCCCCGGCGACCAGCAGGTGCTGCCCGGCGTCGAGGTCCCAGACGGCGACCTCGCGGCGCTGCCGGTCCGGGACGTCGAGCAGCCCCCAGGCCAGCCCCCGCTGCGCCCGGCAGGCCGCGGCGGGCACCACGTCCGGCAGGGGCGGCAGCCACGGGACCGCCGGGAGCGGGCGCTCCCGCGCCGCCGCCCGCACCGCGTCCACCAGCGCGGGCAGGTCGTCGACCTCCCCGCGGTCGGGGTCGGCCCCCACCGGCCGCACCCGCGGACCGTCCACGGCCCCCGCGCCCCGGGTCCGCGCCGTCTGGAACTCCAGCGCGGGACCCTGGCACCCGCCGCGCCGCAGCACGGCCCGCCCCGGCACCGAGAACCCTGCCGGCCGCGGGTCCCCGACCACGTCCTCGGCGTCGGCGCGTTCCTGCACCCGCAGCGCGATCCGCAGGTCGGTGTTGGCCCGGACCTCCGGGGAGACCACCCCCGCGGGCCGCTGGGTCGCCAGGACCAGGTGCACGCCCAGCGACCGTCCCACCGACGCCAGCCGCACCAGACCCTCGACGAACTCCGGGACCTCCTGCACCAGCACCCGGAACTCGTCGACGACCACGACGAGCCGCGGCAGCGTCCCCGGCGGCAGGTCCCGCACGTCCGCCGCGCCCGCCGCCGCGAGCACCCGCTCGCGGCGGGACACCTCCGCGCGCAGGCTGCGCAGCACCCGGCCCGCGAGCCGGTCGTCCAGGTCGGTCACCAGCCCGGCCACGTGCGGCAGCCGCACGCACTCCCCGAACGCGGCGCCGCCCTTGTAGTCGACCAGCACGAACTGCAGACCCTCCGGCGGGACCGCCAGGGCCAGGGACGTCACCAGCGTCGCCAGCAGCACCGACTTGCCCGACCCCGTCGTCCCCGCCAGCAGCGCGTGCGGGCCGTCGGCCACCAGGTCCACCCCGACCGGGCCGTGCGCGTCGGCCCCCAGCACCGCCGGCAGCCCCGCGACGGGGGTGCGCCAGCGCTCGCGCAGGTCCTCCGGCGCGCACGGCCCCACCAGGTCCAGCAGCCGCACGTCGCCGGGCACGGCGCCCGCCGTCCCGCCCGCCGCGTCCCGCAACGGGGCGAGGGCGCGGGCGAACGCCTCCGCCCACCGCTCCTCGACGAGGTCGGCCCGCACCGGCACTCCCCCCTGCGCGGACCGGACCTCACCGGCGGCGAGGTCGACGACCGTGCGGCACTCGGTGGGCAGGTCGGCCACGAGCGCGCCCAGGCAGAGGGTGTGCACCCCCAGTGCGGGCCCGTCGGTGAGCACCTCGGCCAGCCGCGGGTCCTCCCGCCACCAGCCCACCGGGTCCAGCAGGACGACCACGTCCGGCTCCCCGCCGGGACGCTCGCGCCGCCCCCGCCGGGCCCGGACGTGGGCCACCGGCCCGGCCAGGACGTCGCCGTCCACGGCGGGCCGGTGGTGCGGCAGCCAGCCGGCCCACTCCGCGTCGGGGCCGGTGACGAGCAGGACCTCCGAGGGCGACTGGTGCGCGGCGAGCTGCGCGAGCAGCCAGCGGGCGCACCCGGCGACGTCCGGGCCCGGGCCGCACAGCCCCACCGGGCCCTCGCGCAGGTCGACGACGACGGGGACGTCGCGCAGCAGCGTGGACGGCGCCCCCTCACCCTCGACCGCCCCGTCGTCCGCCCCGTCGACGGCCGAGCCGGTCGCGGGCCGGTCGCCGAGCCCCACCCGCACGGTGAGGTGGTCCGGGTCGCCGGGGGAGCGGGCGAACAGCCGGTCGCCGGGCCGCCGCGCCGCCGCCAGCAGCGTCGCCGCGTCCGGGTGCCGGTCCGACCGCGTCGCGTGCTCGCGCCGCAGGGCCCGCCCGACCTCCGCGCCGGTCCGGGCCCGCCGCGCGGTCAGGTCCGCCGACCGCTGCCGCAGCAGGTCCCGGTGCCGCCGGCGCTGCGTCCACCACTGCCCGCCGGCGACCACGGGGGAGGCCAGGCCCAGCAGCAGCGAGAACGGCGACCAGAGCACCGCGAGCACCCCGGCCACCGCGAGCGGGACCACCAGGGCGAGCACCGGCAGCCCCGGGGCCGGCGGGGCGGGTTCGGGGACGGGCCAGTCCCACCGCTGCGGCGGCGCGGTGCCCAGCAGGCGCGGCGGGCGGTTCAGCAGCAGGTGCCCGTCGGCGTCGGGGCGCACGACCGCGGCCGCGACGGGAACCGGGCCGGTGCGCAGGACGGTGTCGCCGACCGCGACGAGGGTCCCCGGCGGCAGGTCCACCGGGCCGCGGACGGCCGTCCGCCCACCCGCGCGCAGCAGCGCGGTCCCGTTGAGCGAGCCGAGGTCGCGCACCGTCGACCCGCCGGGGCCCACGTCGAACCGGGCGTGCGCGCGGGACACCGACGGATCGGCCACCGCCACCGCGCCCTTCCGGCCCAGGACGTGGCTCCCCGGCGGCAGGTGGAACCGGGCACCGACCCGCGGGCCGGCCACGACGGACAGTTCCAGCCCGCCGACCGGCACCGGGTCCGGCCCCGGGGTGGGCGGCAGGACGGTCCCGGCCAGCAGCGGGGGCATCCCGACGACCGCGCCGGCCAGGGGTTCCCCGTCGAGCTCCCACGCCGAACCCCAGTCCGCCGGCCAGGGACCGGTGACCTCCTCGCACCGGGCGCGGACGGCCGACAGGGTGGTTCCCGGCGCGACCTCGATCTCGACGTCGACCCCCAGCACGGTCATCCGGAACGGCACCGCCGGATCGTGGCACGGGCGCCCGGCGCAGGACGGGCGTCGTCCACACCCGGGACCGGCCGGGGAGTTGTCCACATCACCCGGACGCCGAGGCGCCCGTTCCCGTACGGTCGCCGCCGACGAGTTCGGGGGAGGTGCGCGGTGGACGCCGTGAAGCTGGTCGAGGACGAGGTGCGGACCCAGGTCCGCCGCCGCATCGCCGCGGGGAGCTTCCGCGGGGACGCCGCGGAACTGCGGTCGCTGGTCGACGCCGTCGTGCTGGACTACGACCTGCGTTCCCTCGACGGGTCCCTGCCGGGCCTGGCCGACCGCGCCGGCACCGTCCGCGAGGTCGTCGCCGCCGTCTCCGGTCACGGTCCGCTGCAACGGTACTTCGACGACCCCGAGGTCGAGGAGATCTGGATCAACGAACCCGGGAAGGTGTTCGTCGCGCGCGGCGGGGTCGCCGAGCTCACCACCACGATCCTCGACGAGGACACCGTCGCCGAACTCGTCGAGCGGATGCTCGCCAGCACCGGCCGCCGGGTGGACCTGTCCAGCCCGTTCGTCGACGCCAGCCTGCCCGACGGTTCCCGGGTGCACGTCGTCATCCCGGACGTCACCCGGACCCACTGGGCGGTGAACGTCCGGCGGTTCGTCGCCCGTGCCCGCCACCTCGACGACCTCGTGGGCCTGGGGTCGCTCACCGCCGAGGCCGCGCGGTTCCTCGCCGCGGCCGTCGCCTCGGGGCTGAACCTGCTGGTGTCCGGGGCGACCCAGGCCGGGAAGACGACCCTGCTGAACTGCCTGCTCGGGGCGGTTCCGGCGAACCAGCGCATCATCACCTGCGAGGAGGTGTTCGAGCTACCTAACGTGGAATAGTACCCTACGTACATGGGGCGTCAAGCGAAGACACGACGAGCGGCCATCTACGTCCGGCAGAGCCTCGACCGCACCGGCGACGGACTCGCCGTCACCCGCCAGGAAGCTCTGTGCCGCAGCCGGGCCGAGGAACTCGGATGGGACGTCGTCAACGTCTACGCCGACAACAGCGTCTCCGCCAGCAAGGCCGACGTCGTCCGCCCCGCCTACCAGCAGATGCTCCACGCGCTCGGAGCCGGCGACTGCAACGCCGTCGTCGTCTACGACCTCGACCGCCTCACGCGCCGCCCCGTCGAACTCGAGCAGTTCATGGACCTCGCAGACCGCCACGACCTCGCGCTGGCCAGCGTCGACCGAGAAGTGGACCTCGCCACCGACGGGGGGCGCCTGTTCGCCCGCATTCGGGGAGCCGTCGCCCGCGCCGAGGTCGAACGCAAGGGACGCCGGCAGAGAGACGCCAACGACCAACGAGCAGCCGCAGGCCAGCCGTTCATCGGGCGGCGAGCGTTCGGCTACACCGGCGACGGTGCCCAGCTCGTCGAAGCAGAGGCTGAGGCCCTACGAGAGGCTGCCGACCGCGTCCTGGCGGGGGAGGGGCTCAGGACGGTCACCCGCGACTTCAGTGCCCGCGGCATCCGCACCACGGCCGGGAACGACTTCCACCCGACCCAACTGCGGCGGCTCCTGCAGAACCCCCGCCACGCCGGCCTGCGCGTCCACCGCGGCGAGGTCATCGGCCCCGGTACCTGGCCGCCGGTCTTCGACGAGGACACCTTCCGAGCGGTGGGTGCAGTCCTGGCCGACCCGGCCCGGCAGCAGCCCGGAGCACCAGCCCGCTACCTCCTGACCTCCATCGCCGTCTGCGGAACCTGCGGAGCGACCATCCAGGGCCTCAAGCAGGCCAGAGGGACGAAGGCGAACGTCAGGCTCTACCAGTGCCGAACCCGCCGGCACGTCGTCCGGGCAGCGGATCCCATCGACGACCTCGTCCGGGACGTCCTACTCACCCGCTTCGCGCAGCCGGACATCTCCGACCTCCTCGGTGAGGCGGACAGCGACGACAGCCGCCAGCAACTCACCGCCCTTCAAGACGAGCAGCGAGGGCTCCGGACGCGCCTTGACGGTCTCGCCGAGGCCTACGCCGCGGGCGGCATCGACGCGCAGCAACTCACCGCCGGCAGTAACAGGCTGAGGAGCCGCCTGGAGGCCCTGAACGGGCAGCTCACGGACCTCTTGACGTCCTCGACGCGAACGCCCGCCGTAGGGCTTCTCTTGGACGGCGAGGCCGAGCATCTCCGGGAGCGGTGGGAGGCCCTGGACATCGACCAGCAGCGGTCCTTGGTGGTCGCGTTCCTGAGCATCCGTCTCCTGTCACCTGGGCGCGGCGCGCGGTCGTTCTCGCCCGACACCGTCGACATGCAGTGGAGGACGGCACCGCGGTTCGTGAGCCACTGATGGATGGATGCTCCTGGTGACCATTTCGCTACCTAGAGCACCTAAGGCGGCTACGCTGCATCGGTGTCCTACCAGCCAGGGCCTCACCTCTTCCCGGCCTCATCTACTTCGGTCAGGCGCCTGCTACTCGTTCGGGGCGGCGAGATGAAGCTTGATGATCTCGAGAGGAGTGTCAAGATCCTCATTGCGAAGCAGAAGCCCCTTGACCTCTCTTTTTGGGGCATGGTCACGGATGATCCGGCCGCTCTCTTGAGTCGAGTCAGGAACAAGGTGCCTCACCCTTCATGCCGCTTCGTGTGGGCCGACGATCTGCCCAGTGTTGGGCTGATCCACAGGAAGACAGGTGCTGCATGTCACTACGATGTGGCGTTGCCTGATCACTCTTGGTATGCGAAGCTGCAAGCGCTACTGACTGTCATGGGTCCGGTGCGCACATGTGAAGACCTGCTGGCGACAGTGTGACCTGCTAGACCGCGGTCTAGCAGGGCGGGCTCCGGGCGCTTAAGCTGCACAGCAGTGCTACCGATGGCTTCAGAAGGAGGTGGCGAGATGAGCGAGCTAGTCGAGGTGTGGGTCGACTTCAACGACGTGTCGGATGAGTCGACGACTGAGACGCTCTGCGAGTACGTAGAGGGTGTTGTGCGCGAAGGCGACCCCGTGCTGGCCTACGACGGGGACGGCAACAGTGCTGATGCCCGTGTCCAGTCGATAAGCGGTGCCTTGGTGACGTTGCGCTTGGACATGAGTACCTTCAGCTCCAGCCGCCGTGTGATGCACGCCCTCGTATGATCTTGTAAGGCGTCAAGAAGCCCCTGCACCCATCCCGGGTGCAGGGGCTTCTTGCTGGGCGCTGGTCGGTTGGGGATCAGCCCCTACCCCCACCTCGGCAGGGCCGCTTCCTTGCTGTCGGCGGGGACGACCTTGCCGTGGGCGGGGACCAGCCCGAACGACTTCGACGGCGTGAACCGGGGCACCTGGAGGTCGTCCCGTTTGCACGATGGGCAGCGGGGCGGGGTGGGCTTGTCGAGCTGGATGGACTTGCCGCTGCCTGGGCAGCGGATGGTGACCTTCCCGGCCTTGGCCTGCCCGCGGACCTGTGGTTCGGCCGGCGCCCGCGATCGTCGGGCGTTCCCTCCTTCAACAGGGGGCGCCCCTCGCTCCCGGGCGTACAGGGGAAGGTGAGCCTCCGGCCCGTCGGCCGGGACGTGCTTGGCGTGGCGACCCACCATCCCTGTCCCCGGCAAGGTGCCTGCAGGCTGCTTGGCCAGGAGGCTGTCGAGGGCGCAGCCGGGGCAGGACACCAGCGGCACATTGATGGTGGAGCTGCGCATCAATGGGACGACAGCCCCCACCCCGGGACAGGCGATCCGCACAGTGGGCTCAGGCGGCAACCGCGCGTCTTGGGGCGAGGGTCTCGGGGTGGGGCGTTCCTTCCGGTGGGTCTGCTTCGGTGGTACGTAGGGCGGCATCGGTTCACCGTGGTGGTGCGCCCATCGGCGCGCTTCTTCATGCTGCGGTCGCCGCTTGCGGCCCCAGGGGTTGGGGGCATCCGGGACGACCGGCACCGTCCAGACCTGTGTGATCTCCCGGAGCTGCTCGTCGGTGAAGCGGTAGCTCTTGCCGACCCGCAGGTACGGCACCCTCCGCTGCCTGACATCGGTGCGTAGCTGAGATGAGGTCACTCCCAGCCGGTCAGCGGCCTCGGCAAGGGACCACGTCCGTGAGGCGGAGTGCGCGGAGACGGCTGTCTCGTCCGTGGGTCGCAAGTGCTCGACAAGCGCCGATACCTGCTCGGTGAGGCGTGCGACTTGCTCGGTCAGCGACCGCAGCGCGTCGTCTCGGTCGTCGGTCACAGCGGCAGGCTGTCAGCCTCACTACGCCAGGTCGAGACCTCATGGTCGAGCTCAACTCGGTCCCATAGACGCCGATGATCTTGTGGACAGGATCAGGCGACAACAGGAGGCCACATGTCGGATCACACGACGGATGAGCAAGATCTCAAGGAAGCGCAGGAACGCACCTGCGCCCTCGACGGCGGGATCCTCGGGCCTGATGGCAAGTGCGACGGCGGCAGCGACGACGAGTGCCCTGGGCGCCGCTGACGTCTGATGAGAGTGGGCCGTACCCATGGCAGACGCTGCGGGTACGGCCGATCTTCATCGGCTACTCAAACTGCGCCCCCTGCGAGCCCTGCCCCACTGCCATCCCACGGCTGGGCATCATCGACGGATGCGCATCCCCGTCGGCCGCCACCCGGACCGCTCGTCGAGCCTGCCCGGTGACTTCGTCGGGGCGGTCTACGTCGGCGACGGAGACGACGGAGACGACATCGACGGTCCCTGGCGCGGCTACTGCGTCTTCTGCGGGGCCGTCGACCCGGACGTCCAGCCCATGCGTGGGGCGTGGGTCGCGGCAAGGCGGCACTGGGACGACCAGCATGCGTTCCGCGCTGTCTAGCTTGATCCGATCGACCGGTCACCTGAAACGAGCCCGCGCCCGCCTGTCCGGCGTGCCGCATCCTGGGGAGGTGAGGTTGACGGGGCTCGAGCGGCGGATCCTGGAGGCCGCGGCCGTCGGGCATGTCCTGGACGAGCCGGACAGTGCCGAAACCATCGGCCGCTGCTACCGGCACCTGCAGCAGTACGGCCTGCTCGACGCGGACTGGTGGGGCGACGATGCCCTGCCGCTCATGGTCGAGGTGACGCCCACCGGCAGGGCGCTGCTGCGGTCCTCGCTGGAGGAGTAGACCGTCGGTGACGTCGTGCGGTTGAAGGAAGTGCTTGTGACCGCCCGGACTCCGGGCGCATCGGGCGACAGAAGATCGAATAGTGCCTGCGAAAGCGCACTGGCTCCAGGAAGATGCGCTCCATGGAAGCCATCATCAGCGCTGTCGGCCTCATCGGTGCAGCCATCGCCTGGCTTGCCCTGCGCCTGGAGCAGCGCAGTCGGCGCACACGGCTAGGGACTTACCTCGAATGGCGATCGCAGTTAACCGAGCCTAGCGATAGCCAGCAACGCGCCGAGCTTAAAAGGGTCATCGATCGACTGGTCATTCAAGTTGCGGAGAATGACCTTCCGAAGGATCGGCTTCGATGGATCTGCATTCGGATGTCGAAATGGTTGCTCATTGTAGGTGCCGCCTTGGTTGGCCCAACTGGGCTTCTGTTCAGCGCCTCTTACTTGTACCGGTTCAATCAGCGTGCGGTCGAAAACTACGAAGAATCCCTGGGTAACCCCGATGCGGTGACCGGCCCTGTCCTTTTGTCTGCATGGGCAACATTGGCTCTGACTGCTGGCGTGGTCATACTAGTCTTTGGCATTGCGTTGCGATTGATGTTTCGCGAGAGCCCTCCATCGTCGTCCGGTGGGCCGTCGGGTTCTGCTGGGCCGTGATCGGCGTTCAGATAAGGCTGGAAGCTGCCGAGAGGCTCCTCATGAGTTCTTCGCCGAATCACTCGTCACTGATGGATGCTGCCCCTCATCCTGGGGTGATGCGACTCACCGGCCTCGACCGTCAGGTCCTCGAGCTCGCCCGCGACGGCGTGGTCCTGGAGGAACCGGACGCGGTCGCCGTCGCGGAGGCATACCGACGGCTGAACCGCGAGGGGCTGCTGGAGGCCGCCTGGTGGCGGGACGGGGTGCTGCCGCTGGAAGTAGCCATCACACCCGCGGGACGGATGCTGCTGCGATCCCGCGGAACTGCTTGAGATGCACTGACTTGAGGAGCCAGATGTCTGGATTGTTGGTATTTGCATTGGTTGTCGCGCTTGTCGTGGCGAGTTGCATTGTCTTAGTGGCGTGCGGGGCGATCCTTAATCAACCTAACACTCTACCTAACTTCTCGCGGCAAGAAGCGAGGTCAGATGCTCGGTGGCGAAGAGCAAACGGCATTATCGTCGTCCTGCTTAATGCCGTGCTCGCCTGGTGGGCTAATCGCATATCGGTCGAGGCACAAACGGCAGCTGACGCAGTAACTAACATTCCGATTGCCGAGTGGAGCAATCAGGATGCATCGCCGCTATCGACGGCAGTGGCCGCGACCCTCTCCTACCTAGTTGCTCTCCTTGTCGTAGCACTCGCAGTTGCGGCAATCCTGCCCAGTGGTGGTCCGCGCGCAATCGCACACTTCGTATTCCTCGGCCTGTTTGGCTCTGGCGTTGCCTACGAACTGAAGGACGGCGCGGGGATCCCCCTGGACGACCCCAACGTTGTCATCTTGTGCCTCGTTACAGCCCAGTTCCTCATTCTCGGCCTCTTCTCGACCTTTGAAGCAATCTGGAGACTGCCTCATGACGGGTTCTCAAAAGAGTCGGAAGTGCTACAGGGCATAGCATCCACGCGCGAGGCGGTCGACGCTTGGCTAGGAAATCCGATGGACCCTGCCCGACGGCAAGCTGCGCTTGACGCTATATGCGTCGCCGACCAGAACTGGTCTTTAGTGCGTGACGACGCAGTCATTCCTCGGAACTTGAAGGCATGACCTAGCGTCGATTCAATACTCCGCATGGACGATCGAGTGAGGTTAGCTACTGCGGAGTGGCATAACGACTTTCATCCTCTGCACCTCAGGTACGTCGAGTTCATAGGCGCACCACCAATACCTAACTCAGGCAGGATGCTCTGATGGCGCACACTCGTCGTCGGCGAAAACTGCTACGGACAGCCGTGAGTGCAGCGAACTGAGAAGGGTGGGATCAAGCCGCTAGCGACTCGTCGATTCACGCACAGTCATGGACAGATCACGTCTTCAACGCTTGGTCCCCTATTCCGGTGAACTTGCACAGCTGGAGGCACATGCGCACCTGCGTGACCTCTAAGGTTCGGCCGTGCGTTTCAATCCTCTGCCTTCATGGCCACCAGCTCCCAGCGGGTGGCTTCCCGACAGCGACTGGACACCCGATGCCTCGTGGGAGCCTGCGCCGACAGGCTGGCCGATCACCGTCAATGACGAGCCGAGCTCTATGCGCCTCGTCGGCGCGGCGTTCGCCGGCATTCTCGTCGGCTTCCTTCTTGGCGGTCTCGCGGCGGGTGTTTCCGACGCTCTCCGCGTTGTCACTGTCGGCAGCGGGCAGCTTGCCGGATTGCAGTTCATGCTGGACATCGTATTTTCTTGGGGTGGCGCGATCTGGGGGGCCATCTTCAACGTTCGCCAGAGCCGCAAAAGGGCCGCACGACGCGCCGACCACGTCATTGCAGAGATGCGGGCGAGATATGTTAGCGGGTTGAGTTCACACTGAGAGATGTACCTGATGCCCCCGGCGCCACCCTGTGTCGGGGGCATCGCCGTGCTCGGACACGGACGCGCTGCTGACAGCGGTAGTCGTGCTCGCCTGGCCGGCGAGCTAGGCGGGCCGCCAAGCAGACTAAGCGACATGCGCCGACCACCGGCAGCAGTCCAGCCACTTCACCCGTTTGGCTGAACGATCACGCTACGTCGTCCTAGCGTCTGCTGTGCACGCACCACCCAACGTCGGGAGGACCCCTCGTGAAGAACCGTCTGCGCCTGGCCGCCGTCGCGGTCCTGTCCTCGAGCACGCTGGTCTGGGTCGCAGCCGCGGCCGAGGCCGGCATCAAGTGGAAGTGACCTCGTCATGACTCGCCGTAACCGCGTCCGCCTCGCCGTCGCAGCAGCACTGTCCTCTGGAGTCGTCATCTGGAGCGCAGCCGCCGCCGAAGCCGTCCTGAAGTGGAGGTGAGCCCGCGATGAGCCGCAAGGACCGCATCCGCCTGGCCGTCGCGTCGGTGATGACGCCCGGCGTCATCCTGCTCATGGCCACCGCAGCCGAAGCCCATCGGAAGTGGTCTTGATGAACCTCAAGAATCGCATCCGAGCCGCCGCGATCACCGCACTGTCATCCGGCGTACTGATCTGGGCCGCCGCTGCCGCCGAGGCGACCAGGAAGTGGAACTGATGAGCAAGCGCATCCGTCTCCGCTTCGCGCTGGTCGGCGCCCTGTCGTCGTCCTTCGTGCTGCTCGGCATCGAAGCCGCGCACGCGGGCCTCCGCATCAACTGACCGTCCCCTCAACCCCAAGGAGATCACCATGAGCATCAAGGCCCGTATCCGCGTCGCCGCTGTCACCGTTCTGTCTTCCTCCATCGTTGTGCTGGGCGTGGAAGCCGCACACGCCGGCTTCCGCTGGTGATCTGACACGCAGAGGAGCCCCCGCACCCTGGTGAAGGGGTGCGGGGGCTCTCGTCAGAACCGCTGGCCTGACCTCATCCGGCCGGCGTGTCCAGGTTCGGTCCGAGCTGCTCGCGGCAGCTGATGGCGGTGAGCCGCAGGGTGGCCTGGACGTCGTCGCGAGCGAGGACGCCGGGCCAGGTGCCGTCGATGATCTGCGCCATCGCCAGGATGAGCTCGGCGGCGCGGTCCTCGGCGACGGCCGCGTTCACCGTGTCGCGGACGACGGGCGGCATCTGCCCGCCGGCCGGGCCGACGAGGCGGCCGTAGTCGGCGAGGAGCTCCGCGGCGCGAGCGCAGTCCTCGTCAGCGACGTCCCGCCGCTCCCGCCGCTCCCGCCCCTCATGGCGGCTCACGACGCCTCCCACGCGATGACCCACGGCCCGTCGTCGCCGGACACGTACAGGACGCGGGTGCCGATCGGCAGGGGCTCGTAGGTGGTCGCCCCGCCCTGGGCTAGGACCGGACGGACAGCACCGCGGCACGGCCCGGAAGGGTGGTTCTGGTCCCCGCCCTGCGCCGTGACCCACACCCCGGTGGAGTCGGAGCGGGTCACGTTCCCGGACGTCGCCCGCGGGACCGGAGGCGCAGGCTTGCGGCCCAGCACCACCTGCTCGAAGCTGCCCATCGCAGGGTTCATGCCCTCGCCATCCTGTTGTTCATGTCGCGGTAGACAGCCCGGGCGATCTCCCGGCCGTCGAGGATCACAGGGATCTCCAGCGGCCGACTCGGACCCCTCAGCGCCTCCATCTCCTCCTCCCGGAAGCTGTAGTCCCCCTTCTCCAGCGACACCGGCGCCGGCTGGACCGTGGCGGTCTGCAGCGTCGCCAGCGTCGCCAGCGTCGTCCGGTGGTCGCTGACGTACCCCGAGGCGCCCGCGGTGAACAGCTCAGGACCGCGCTCACCGACCAGGTACGTCGTGCCGGCGGTGACGGGGCCGCCGGAAGCTCGCCCGCCGCCGAAGACGGACCCGACGGCGCCGGAGATGCCACTGATGGCCTGCCCGAGGGCAGAGTCGGAGATGCGGTCGGCGAGCTTCTTCACCCAGTCCCACGCCGACTTGATCTTGTCGACGAACCCGCCGATCGCGTCCTTCACCTTGTTGAACCCGGTCCGCAGCCCCTCAACGGCCAGCACCAGACCCGTCTTTAAGATCGGGACGAGGTTGTCCCGAACCCAGGCTCCGCCTTCCTTCAGCTTCGCCCACAGACCGTCGACGATGCCGCGGAACGTGTCCGACTTCTTGTACGCCAGGATCAGCCCGCCAACCAGCAGGCCGATGGCGGTGATGACTAGACCGACCGGGCCGAGGAGGAAGCGGACGGCGACCCCGCCGGCGGTGGCGGCGGCGTTGAACAGCCACTGCACCGCGGTCACGGTGGCGATGACGACCTGCCAGGCCGCGTACCGGACAGCCAGGGCGGTGATGACGGCCAGGTCCTTGACCTTGAGGGCGAAGTCCTTCACCCGGGTCAGGTAGCCGACCTGCGCGACCCCGTTGGCGATGCGCATCTGCGCGGCCAGGGCGGCGTTGGCCCGGGCGTGGGCGGCCATCACCCCGAGCTCGGCGATCCGCACCGGCATCCCACCGAGGGTGATGAGGATCTGCGCCTGCTGCATCAGCTTCCACGCGGCGAACCCGGCCGCGATGGCCGGCATGTACTTGACGATGGTGTCCATGTGGTCGGCGAGGAACTGCAGCGCACCGCCCAAGATCTGAGCGCCCCCGGCCAGCACCGTCGCACCGGCGCCGCCGTTGGTCATCTCCGACCCGAACGCCTTCAGCCCGCCCCCGAGGGCGGAGAAGTCGATTCCGCTCAGCGCCGATCGGACGCCACTGACGGCGGTGGAGATGGTGGCCCAGGTCCCGGCCCAGTCGATGCCGGAGAGGAAGCCCCAGACGGCGTTGAAGGCGTCTCGGGCCTGGTCCCCGAGCTGGCGGACACCGTTCGTCGCGGGCCCGGTCTGCTGGAAGCCGTCGATGAACTGCCGGATCCCGCCGGCCGCGGTCGCCAGGGCCGCCGTCAGCGGCGGCATCGCACTCGTCGCCATCCGAGTGGCCCAGGTGACGCCGTCCTTCAGCAGCGGAATCAGCGGCTGCACCGCCCCGGCCAGACCCATGTTGACGGTGTCCTGGAAGGAGGACCACAGGCCGGTCAGGGACTGCGACTGCTTGTCCATCAGGCCGTTGAACCGCTCCAGGCCCTTCCCGGTGACCAGGGCATCCATCAGCTGCGTCAGCTCCGTCCGGCCGAGCTTCCCGGCCTGGGCCAGCGCCGCGACCTGCTCGACGGACTTCCCCGTCGCGGCCGACAGCAGGTCGAAGACCGGCACCCCGGCGTCGCGCAGCTGGTTGAGGTCCTCGCCGGTGATGCGGCCCGCGGCGTTCATCTGCTGCAGGGCCACGGTGGCGCGCTGGATGCCCTCAGCGCCCGTCCCCATGCCGCTCGTGGCGTTACCCAGGCTCGTCATGATCGGGATGACCTTCGAGGCGTCGATCCCGGCCGACACTAGGAAGCTCGCCGACTGTGTCAGCCCCGGCAGGTCGAACGGCGTCTTGGCCGCGAACTTGGACAGGTCACCCAGGAAGGACTGCGCCTTCTGCGCGCTGCCCAGCATTGTGGTGAACGCGATCTGCGACTGCTCCACCCCGGCGGCCGTCTTCACGCCCATCGCCAGGCCGGCAGCCCCGATCGCCACCGAGGCCGTCGTCACCGACTTCATGACCCCGGACGCCATGCCACCGACCCTGGACAGCGCCCCACCAAGTACGTCACCCATTCGGGATGCCCTCGACGACAGCACCTGGAGGTCCTTGCCGGTGCCCTGCAGGTCGTCGCGGACCTTCTCCCGACCCTGCAGAGCCATGCGGATGTTCACCTCAGCCACGGCGAGCCTCCTTCCGCTCCAGAGCCGCGAACTCCTGGCAGCCGTACTCGTGCGTGACCTGCCTGGACAGGCCACCCGAGGCCGGGTCCACCTCGATCTCGGCCCGCGCGTCGCACTGCAAGCACAGCGGCAGGGGGGTCAGGTCGGCGCGCAGGTTGATGCTGGGCGGACGGGGCTGCGCTCGGCGGTGCGAGCGGTTCAGCTGGGCCATGAGGAGGCCCTCCATTCCATGATCATCGGTGAAAAATGGCGGGGAGAGAAAATGGACAGTCCGCGACTGTCCGCGTTCAAGATCACTAGGGCACCTATCCCACCCCTCACCACCGTCTGGACGTCCGCAGCGGGTTGAGCCAGTCCTCGCTCGTCCTGAGGGGCTCGTTGACGGTGGTGCTGCGTGTCCGTGTCCCGTCGCCTCTCGCGGCGTTGCAAGGAGTGCAGCTGGGCCTCAGGTTGGACAGCTCATAGCGGGCACCGCCGAGGTTGAGCGGGACGATGTGGTCCACGCAGTCCGCTGGTCGCAGGTAGCAGATGGCGCACATCGGGTTGCTGCGTAGGACGCTGGCTCGGAGCGTCCGCCATCTACGGGTGGAGCCGTTGGGTCGGGTCATGTCCTTCCTCTCTGACGTGGGGGGTGCCTCGTTGGGGTGCGAGCAGGACAGTCGCGGACTGTCCGGTCTCGTATCCCCCCGAGCTTCGAATCCACAGGCGATGACGGGACGGGCACGGAGCGGGCGGCCCTAGGAGGTCGACCACCGCCCGCTCCGTGGTTCATGGGGTGGTGACGCCTTCGGCGAGCTGCATGAGCTGGACGTCGCTGGTGGTGGCGAGGAGGCGCGGCTTGGCGATGTTGAACGCGAAGTTGGTGGCGACCTTGGTGCTGTTGCTGACGTCGGTGATGTCGAGGAGGTCGCGGAGGAGGTCTTCGGCTTCGGGGCGGGTGGCGAGCCAGGGGTCGAGGACTCGGATGCCCCACTCGCGTGCGGCTTCGGTCTGGATGCCACCGGCGATGGACCAGGCCTTGCCGGCGACGGCGTTGGCGAGGATGCGGTCGGAGCCTCGCAGTGCGCGCTGCATGAGGGCTTCGGCGTGCTCGACGGTGTCGAGGGTGGATGCTCGGTCTTCGGCGTCGCGCCAGCTGAGGATCCTGTCCGCGCTGGAGGGGGCGGGGAGGCCGAACAGCTGCTGCTCGAGGCTGTTGCGCTTGGCGGTGACTTCGCCTTCGAGCTCTCGCCGGAGTGCGGTCAGTTCCTTGCGGGTGTCGAGGTACGTCTCGGCCAGGCGCTGCTGCTTGCCGAGGTCGGAGAGGCTGGTGTCGTTGTCGATGGCGGCGATGGTCTTGGAGTAGTTGTCGCGGAGGGTGGCGGCTCGGGCGTTGATCTGTTCCGGGGTGCGGGCCATGAGCGGGTGTCCTTTCAGGCGGCCGCGCGGGCGGCGAGGTAGTGGGCGAGGTTTTCGGGGGTGATGTGCCAGCGGCCGTCGACCTGGTGGGCGGTGAGTCGGCCTCGGGTGATGGCGAGGCGGACGCCGCGTTCGGTGATGCCGAGGCGGGCGGCGGCGGTGCTGGTGCTCATGTCTGCAGACAGTGGGGCTTGTTCCTCGGTGTTCCCCTGAGTCGTTCCGCAGGCGGTACCGCGCCAGGTGAGAGCCGCGAGGCGGAGGGCGGCGAGGACGGCGTCGACCTCGGGGTCGGCGCCGCGGACGTCGATGCGGATCCTCTGAAGGCCGGCGTGCTGCTCGAGCCAGGCGGCGACGCGGCCAGGGACGATGACAGCGGGGGCCCCGACGCCATGGACGTAAGCCTCAGGAGGCCGGTAGGTCATGCGGTCCTCCTCCGGGCGGGTTGGGTGGGGGTGCGGTCAACGCCGGCCCAGATGCCGAACCTCTCGCCGTTGGCGTCCGCGAAGGCGCCGCACTGGGCGAGGACGGGGCAGTCGGCGCAGAGGGCCGCGGCTTGCCGGCGTGCGCGGTGGTCGTCGGCGTACAGGTCCTCGGTGCGACCCCGGCACGGGACGCGACCGTCGACGTCGTCGAGGGCCTTGGAGAGCGTCCAGAAGGCTCGGAGGGCGTCGGGGCGGATCACGCGGCGCCCCACTCCTCGTACTCGAGGGGCTCCTCCGGGATGGGGGTGCCGTCTGCCCACACGCCGGGGGTGGGCTTCCACTGGTCGTGCTCGTCGAAGGCGAGCGTCGGGGGCGTGGGCACGGGCGCGGGAGGGGGCGCCTGTAGCGGTGTAGCGCTTGTAGCGGACTTATCGGAGGACGCCGGGAGGTAGCGGGACCAGGCGTCGACCAGCGCTTCACGCTTGTAGCCGCGTCGGACGTCCTCTCCCTTGCGGATGGCGGTGGGGCTGACGCCGTAGCCCTTGAGGTGCTTGGACAGGGTGCGGAAGTCCAAGGGCTTGCCGAAGAAGTCGTCCCAGCCGGACAGCTCGATGTGATGCAGCTCGTCGAGGAGGACGTCGCTGAAGATCGACTGCTCGCCGAGGCGGTCGAAGATGGCCTTGATGTCGATGAGGAGGGTGATGCCGATGGTCTGGGCTCGCTCGCCCATCTCTCCGTGCATCGTGGTGGCCGCAACCCGGGCGTCCACGGGCCAGTGGCCGCCGGCCGCATCCGCTACAGCCAGCAGGGGCTCCCAGACGTCCGCTGCGCGGTCTTGGATGCCCTCGGGCATCTCGGGCCAGGCGTCGGTCACCTGAGGCTCTACGGCCCGTGCCCAGTCGGTGAGGCGGTCCCGCAGGTGGTGTCCCTCGGGGGCGTGCACGCGGTAGCGGAAAGGCTCCACGCGCTCGTCGGGGGAGCGGCGGCGCATCCGCACCACCACCGACCTCGTCATGATCGTGTCGGGGAGGTCACCCAGGCCGGAGAGAGCGACCGCGCAGTAGGCGGGCATCTCCTCGACCTCGACGGACTTGCCCTTGACGACGCAGCGCAGGGAGGTCGCCCCCTGGCGGTGGCCGGCGTTGAGCATGCCGCGGATCTCTTCGTTGTCCTTGGCCTTGGGGCCGAAGACGGTGTCGATCTCGTCGTACAGGATCGTGGGGGCGCCTTCCTTGTCTGACACCTTGCGAAATAGCGCCGCCGGGGTGGCATTGACTGCGTGGATGGGGCGGGGGACGAGAAGCTCGGTGACTTCCAGCGCGCGGGTCTTTCCGCTGCCTGGCTCTTTGGAGAGGAAGCCGATGCGGGGGGTGGATTCCCATGCGCCCATGAGGTGCGCGTGGGCTACCCAAAGGACGTGTGCTCGTCGTGCGTGGTCGCTGGGGTAGGCGACGAAGCGGCGGAGGAAGGTGTCGACGTCGTTGAGGAGCTGCGCTCCTGCGCTCTCCGATTTGACCGTTACATCCGCTACAGCGTTACGGTTCATGCGGCCACCGCCTCTACGGTGGGCAGTCCCCAGCTGGCTCGGCACCGTTGGATGAGTGCTTCCCGGTCGCGCATGGTGAGAGGCGTGGGTTGCGGCTGGCGGATGCGGAGTCCGGTGAGTTCCCAGTATTCGCGGATGGCCTGGGCGTGGTCGGGGTTTCCGCGCAGTTCTTCGAGCTCGTCGCGCGGGGGGTTGGTGGCGTAGCGACGGACGCTGTCGCGTGCGGCCTGCTCGATGGGTGCGAAGAACTCGTCCTCGGCGACTCGCGCGCCGGCAAGGTAGCCGTGCTCCTCGCCGGCCAGCCACCAGGAGAGCTTGTCGATGGGAACGCGCTCCAGTTCGATCACTAAAGATCGCCTCCTACACTGAGGGCGGTCAGGGTGCCGATGACGACCTCGGCGGGGTGTCCGCGGTCCCAGGCTCGGAGGACGGCGTTCTCGGCTGCGTCGAGGCTGAGGAACACGCGGCGGCTGATGCGGCCGGTGGCAGTCTCAGAGACGGTGACGTAGACGACGAGGGATCCATCCACGCGCTGCATGGCGGCGGCGTGGTCTAACCCCTTACTCTGGAGGGGAACTTCGGTGGTGGGGTTCGTGGTGGTTCGGGCGGCGCTCCTGGCGGGGGGCGCCGTTCGGTGTTTGTGAGGCATGGCGGTTTCCGCTTCTGCGATGGCCCGCGGGTCCAGGGATGGACACTGGGGGTTCCGGGGGGACTGTCTTGCAAGTTCGGGGGGCAGGTCGGTGTGGTGGCCGGCCTTGGGTAGTTCGCTAGCGGTGCCGTTCCTGGCGCCTCTTCCCCTGACCTGGGGCGTTTTGTGGGCTCGCCGTTGGTGTCGCCACCTCTACCCGAGGTCATGTGTTGCGGGTGGCGTATCGCACCGTCTTCACTGTGGAGTTACGCAAGAACCGGACCGTCGAGCGGTGCGTCGTGCGGTCGTCAGGCAGCGTTGCGCCGGCTGACTGGCCGGGTGAGGACGGCGAGCTTGGCCCTCTGCTCATCGGTGAGCTCGGGCGCCTGGGCGACGAACTGGGCGATCCAGGCGTCGCGGTTCATCAGGCGATGGCCTCGGTGGCCGTGGCCGCGCGGTCGCGGACGAGGAGCTCGTCGAGGGGGACGCCCATGACGTCGGCGATGGTGGCGGCCACGGCGAGCGGCGGCTGCTTGCGCTCGAGTTCGTACTCGATGACGGACCAGTTGCTGCGGTTGATGCGGTAGGCGAGTTCCTCGCGGCGCATCCGCATTCCGCGGCGGAGCTCGGCGCATCGCTTGCCGGCGAATCGGATCTCGGTCACTGCTTTCTCCTGTCTGCCCCCACCAGGGGGGTTTCGGTACGACATGTCTATTCGAGCACAGGCGGGTCGTGTCAAAAGCCGGCACAAGATGGTTCCGGGGTCGAATCACTCCCGTCAATCAATGCGATTCCTGCTCGTCCCGTCCTTGGAGGCGTCGCTTTGTGCAACAGGGGTTTCGGGGGTGCGGATGTGTGCGCTGGCGTGCGCCGGTGTGCCCTAAGCGTTGAGAACGGTCGAGTTCAGTGCCATTCGGTGCAGCTCGTGGCAACAAAAACGACCGGAAGTCGTCGGGCGTGTCGCGCAGCCGGGCGTGTCGTGTGCGGCAACGACTGCCTCATTGGGGCAGTCGTTGCCGCAGCGCGTCCAGCCCTACCGGCGCCAACGCCACCCGAGGTAGCCGATCCAGGCGTTCACCACGACCAGCAGCGCCGCCGGCGCCCACGCCGTTCTCATGGTGACGGCCTGCTGCAGCATCCACAGCCCCACCAGGGCACCCACGACGGCGCAGACGAGGGCGAAGGTCGCCCAGCGGGACCGGTGGGCGACGGCAGCTTCTGCCGCGCGTGCGGCAACCGGTGCCTCAACGGCGCTCATCGGGCACGACCAGCGGACTCGACGATGCTGGCGGCGGCCTCCAAGGCGGTCACCATCTCCGGCTGCTTGCGGGCCCGGGTCAGCGTCGCCGCGAACGCCCGCGCCTCCTTGGCGGTCATTTCCGCCTCGATGACGTCGAGGTCGAGGAAGACGTGCGGGCGGCAGTGGATGCCGCCGCGTTCATCCGACTGATGCCACCAGACCTGCACGAGGCGGTAGTCGTCGTGGAAGCGGGCGTCGGTCTGGTTGAGCAGCGTCACGGAGTGGACCGTCATGTCCGAGTTCAGGCCGTGCGGGCTGTGGTCGACGGTGCACCAGGTCGGGCAGGTGCCCGAGGCGGCGGCGCTGGGCGGGAGGAAGGACGGGATCTCAATGCCGAGGCCGCGCAGGTCGGCGATGGCGTCCTTGTAGCCGCGACGCCACTCCGCGGTGTCGTCGTGCTGGCACTGCTCCGGACGGAGCCCGGTGCCTTCGGGAGCGGTGGCGGGCGTGCGAGTATTCATGTCGGGTCCTGTTCCTGTTGCTGCAGGGGTGGGATCAAGGCCCTCGTCGGTGTTCCACCACCGGCGGGGGCCGTCTTGCGACATACCGTGGTATCCCTCGTTCGGGCTCCAGCTGCACAACCGCGACGTCGTCGCCATGCAGTGCCGTCAGCCGAACCTGGAGGGGCGCGGGGAGATCCCGTTGCGGCGCCTGGTGAAGGAGGCGCTGCGGATGCGGCCCGACCGCCTCGTGGTCGGCGAGGTGCGGCAGGCCGAGAGCCTGGACCTGCTCATCGCGCTGAACTCCGGCCTGCCCGGCGCCGCGACCGTCCACGCGAACTCCGCGGCCGACGCGGTCGCGAAGATGTGCACGCTGCCGCTGCTGGCCGGGGAGAACGTCACCAGCGGTTTCGTCGTCCCGGCCGTGGCCTCCAGCCTCGACCTCGTCGTGCACGCCGAGCTCGACACCGGCGGCCGCCGCCGGGTGCGCGAGGTCGTCGCGGTCACCGGCCGCAGCGAGGGCGGGGTCGTGGAGACCGCGGAGGTGTTCGGGACCCGCGACGGGCGGCTGGTGCGCGGTTCGGGCTGGCCGCCGCACCGGGAACGTTTCGCCCGCGTGGGTTTCGACCTCGCCGAACTCCTCGGCGGGGCGCGGTGACCGGCGTCGCGGTCGGCGCGCTGGTCGGGGTGGGGGGTTTCTGCCTGTGGTGGTCCTGCTGGGGACGCCCGGCCCGGACCCGCCGTCCCCGGCGGCGGCTGCGGACCCTGCTCGACGCCGCGGGCTGGGCCGACGTGCCGTCGCCGGTGTTCGTGGCCGCCCTCGTCCTCGCCGGGCTGGTCGCGGGGTTCGTGGTCGCGGCGCTGACCGGGTTGCCCGTCCTGGGGCTGGGTGCGGCCTGCGCCGCGGCGTGGGCGCCGGTGGAACTGGCCCGCGGGCGCGTCGCGCGCCGGCGCCAGGACGCCGCCGCGCAGTGGCCCGACGCAGTCGACGCGCTCGCCGCCGCGGTCCGCGCCGGGGCCGCGCTGCCGGACGCGGTGTGTTCCCTCGCGGTGCGCGGCCCGGAGCGGTTCCGTCCCGCGTTCGCCCGGTTCGCCGCCGCGCACCGCGCCAGCGGGGCGTTCGAGACCGAGCTCGACCGGCTCCGCGCCGAATTGGCCGATCCCGTGTTCGACCGCCTCGCGGCGACCCTGCGGATGACCCGCCAGGTCGGCGGCAGCGACCTCGGCGCGACGTTGCGGACGTTGTCGGGGTACCTGCGCGAGGACGTCCGGACCCGCGGGGAACTGCGGGCCCGGCAGAGCTGGACGGTCTCGGCCGCGCGGCTGGCCGTCGCCGCGCCGTGGATCGTGCTGGGGCTGCTGGCCACCCGGCCCGGGACCCTCGCCGCGTACGGCGACACCACCGGCGCGCTGGTCCTGGCCGTCGGGGCGGCGGTGTCGGCCGGTTCCTACCGGGTGATGCTGCGGCTGGGGCGGTTGCCCGAACCGCGGCGGGTGCTGTCGTGAACGCCGGGGTGTGGGCGGGGTTGCTCGCCGGCCTCGGCGCGGCCCTGGTGGTGGCCGGTGTCCCGTGGCGCCGCGAACCGTCCCTGGCCGCGCGGGTCGTGCCCTACCTCGCGCCGCGGCGCACCCGGTCGCGGGACCTGCTGCGGGGCCTGGTGGCCCTGGTGGGGGACCGCCCGGGTTCCGGTCGCGTCGTGACCGCACGCCTCACCGTCCTGACCCCGCACACGGCGGTCGACCTCCCCGGGTACCGCGCCCAGCAGGTCCTGTGGGCCTGCGCGGCGACGACGGCGGCGCTGGCCGCGGTGTGGGCCGGGGCGGAGGCGAACCCGGTGGCGGTCGTCGCGGCCATGGTCGTGGGGGCCGCCGGTGGCGCCCTGGCCCGCGACGAGTTGCTGGCCCGCGCCGTGCGCCGCCGCCGCGCCGAGCTCGTCGCGGACCTGCCCGCCGTCGCCGAACTGCTCGCGCTGTCGGTCGCGGCGGGGGAGAACGTCGCCGCCGCCCTCGAACGGGTCGCCGCCGGGCACGGCCCGCTGTGCGCCGGGCTGCGCGGGGCGCTGGGCCGCGTCCGCACCGGCACGCCGCTGCTGGACGCGCTGGCCGACCTCGCCGGTCGCTGGCAGGTGCCGCCGTTCAGCCGGTTCGTCGACGCGATCTGCGTCGCGGTGGAGGCCGGCAGCCCGCTCGCCGACGTCCTGCGCGCCCAGGTCGCCGACGCGCGCGACGCCGAGCACCGGCGGCTGGTGGAGACCGGCGGGCGGCAGGAGGTCCGGATGATGGTTCCCGTCGTCTTCGGGATCCTGCCCACCGTCGTGGTCTTCGCCGTCTACCCCGGCCTGGCCCAGCTGGACCTGGCGCGCTGAGACCCCGGGGAACCCCGGACCCGGGGAACCCCGAGTCCCAGAAACCCAGAGAAACCCAGAGAACCCGAGAAACCCGAACCCGCAGGAGAAGACCGTGCTGCACGCCCTGAAGGACCACCTGGACGCCCTGACCGACGCCCTGACCGACGCCCTGACCGACGACGACCGCGGCGACGTGCCCGGCTGGGTCCTGGTCACCATCATGACCGCCGGCCTGGTCGTCGGCCTGTGGGCCGTCGCCGGCCCCCGGCTCGCGGCCCTGTTCACCGCGGCCATGGACGCGGTCGTCGGGCAGTTGTGACCCCGTGCGTGACCCCGTGCGTGACCCCGTGCGTGACCTCGCGGCGCGACGAGGGGTCGGCCGTCGCGGAGTTCGCCGCCGTCGCCGGTCTGCTCTGCCTGCTCTTCGCCGCGGTCGTCCAGCTCGCCGTCGTGCAGCACGTGCGGGCGACGGCCGCGGACTGCGCGGGGGAGGGCGCCCGGTTCGCGGCGCTGCGCGGGCACTCCACCGCCGACGGCGCCGCCCGCACCCGGGACCTGCTGAGCGGTTCCCTCTCGCCCCGGTTCGCGCGGGAGGTGACCGCGCGCCGCACGCGGATCGCGGGCCGTCCCGCCGTGGAGGTGGAGGTGGTGGCCCCGCTGCCGGTGCTGGGGTTCCTGGGCCCGCGCGCCCTCGCCGTCCGCGGGCACGCGCTGGTGGAGGCGTCGTGACCGGTGGGGCCGGCGCGCGGGGCGACGAGGGCAGCGCCGCCGTCGAGTTCCTCGCCGTCGGGGTCCTGCTGCTCGTCCCCGTCGCCTACCTCGTCCTCACCCTCGGCCGCGTCCAGGCGGCGACCTTCGCCGCGGAGTCGGGGGCCGGGCAGGCCGCCCGGCTCGTCGCCACCGGCGCCGCCGACGGCGGGGTGCGGGAGGCCGTCGCGCTCGCCGTCACCGACCAGGGCCTGCCGCCGACCGCGGCGGACCTGCAGGTCCGCTGCTCGGCCGACCCGTGCCGCACCCCCGAGGGCGAGGTGGCCGCGACCGTCCGGGTCGACGTCGCCCTGCCGCTGGTGCCGGCGTTCCTCGGCGGCGTCGTGCCGCTGGAGGTGCCGGTCAGCGTGCGCCGCGTCGCCGTCGTCGACCGGTTCGCCCCGTGAGCGGGCCGGGGGACCGCGCCGGGGGCGACGAGGGCCGCATCGCGCTGCTGTCCCTCGCCTTCGGGCTGCTGGCGGTCGTCCTCGTCCTCGTCGTGGTGTCGGCCTCCGCGGTGCACCTGCAGCGCAAGCGGCTGTACGCCCTGGCCGACGCCTGCGCCCGCGACGCCGCCGACGCCCTGGACGAGGACCGCTACTACGCGCACGGCGACGTCCTGCTGACCGACGCCTCCGTCCGCGCGAGCGCCCGTGACCACCTGCGCGCGCACGCCGACCTGGCGGGGGTCGTGGTGGGCGCGGGGACGGGGACGGCGGACGGGCGCACGGCGCGGGTGGAGCTGGTGCTGGTCACCGCCCCGCCGTTCACGGCGTTCGTGCCGGCCCGGTTCGCGCGGGTGCAGGTGGTGGCCCGCTCGTCCGCGGTCGCCGACCTGCGGTGACCGTGCCAGCGTGACGGCGTGAACCTCGAAGGGGCCAGGGTGCTGGTGACGGGCGCGGGCGGTGGGCTGGGCACGCCCCTGGTCGAGGGGCTGCTGCGCGCCGGGGCGCGGGTCGTCGTCAGCAGCCGCGCGCCGCGGGAGGTGCCCGGCACCCGGGCGGTCGCCGCGGACCTGCGCCTGCCGGGGGAGCCGGAGCGGCTCGTGGAGGAGGCGGTCGCGCACCTGGGTGGTCTGGACGGCCTGGTCCACGCGGCGGGGGTGGTGGCCTTCGGGCCGGCGACCGAGGCCGACGACGACCTGCTCGACGAGCTGTTCCTGGCCGACGCGATCGGCCCGATCCGGTTGCTGCGGGCCGCGGTGCCGCACCTGCGGGCCGGGCGGGACCCGTTCGCGGTGGTGGTCAGCGCCGTGGTGGCCGAGCGGCCGCAGCCGGGGATGGCGGCCTACTCGGCGGCGAAGGCGGCGCTGTCGGCGTTCGTGCGGGCCCTGGCCCGCGAGGAGCGGTTCCGGGTCCTGGACGTGCGGCCCCCGCACACCGAGACGGGACTGGCGACGCGGCCGGTGGCCGGGACGGCGCCGCGGCTGCCGGCGGGGCTGGCGCCGCAGGAGGTGGCCGACCGGGTGCTGCGGGCGGTGACCGGCGGGGAGCGGGAGCTGGGCGCGGCGGCCTTCACCCGCCCGGCCTGAACCGCCGCCCGGACCCCGGCCCGCGCAGCCGCCCGACCCGCCGGCCCGGTCACGGACGTAGACTCGTCGGTCGTGGCCACCGACTTCCCCGCCGAGATCTCCGCCCTCCGCACGACGTACGCGTCGATCCGGGAGGTGTCGGACCTGGAGGGGCTGCGCACGGAACTGGCCGACCTCAACGACCAGGCCGCCGCGCCGGACCTGTGGGACGACCCCGAGAGCGCGCAGGGCGTGACGAGCCGCCTGTCGTACGTGCAGGCCGAGCTGGAGCGCATCGAGAAGATGGGCGGGCGCATCGACGACCTCGAGGTGCTCGTGGAGCTCGCCGAGTCCGAGGGCGACGCCGACTCCCTGGCCGAGGCCGAGGAGGAGCTCACCGGGATCCGCAAGGCCCTGGCCGAGCTGGAGGTCCGCACCCTGCTGTCGGGGGAGTACGACCCGCGCGAGGCGCTGGTCACGATCCGCGCCGAGGCCGGGGGCGTCGACGCGGCCGACTTCGCGCAGATGCTCATGCGGATGTACCTGCGCTGGGCCGAGCGCCGCGGGTACAAGAGCGAGGTCTACGACACCTCCTACGCCGAGGAGGCCGGCATCAAGTCCGCGACCTTCAAGGTCGCCGCGCCCTACGCGTACGGCACCCTCAGCGTCGAGCAGGGCACCCACCGCCTGGTGCGGATCTCGCCGTTCGACAACCAGGGCCGCCGGCAGACGTCGTTCGCCGGGGTCGAGGTGCTGCCCGTGGTGGCCGAGACCGACCACATCGAGATCCCCGAGAACGACGTCCGCGTCGACGTGTACCGGTCCTCGGGCCCGGGCGGGCAGTCGGTCAACACGACCGACTCCGCGGTGCGCCTGACCCACCTGCCGACCGGGATCGTGGTGACCTGCCAGAACGAGAAGTCGCAGCTGCAGAACAAGGCCGCCGCGATGCGCGTCCTGCAGGCCAAGCTGCTGGAGAAGGCCCGTCAGGACCGGCAGGCCGAGCTCGACGCGCTCAAGGGCGAGGACTCCGGGTCGTGGGGGAACCAGATGCGTTCCTACGTCCTGCAGCCCTACAAGATGGTCAAGGACCTGCGCACGAACTTCGAGGTCGGCAACACCGACGGCGTCTTCGACGGGGAGATCGACAGCTTCCTCGACGCGGGCATCCGGTGGCGCAAGCAGCGCGAGGGCTGACCGACCGGCTGGGCGCTCACGCTCAGCCACAGACCTTAGGGTGTGAGTGATGATCACCTTCGAGCACGTCAGCAAGCTCTACGGCGAGGGGCACCGCCCCGCGCTCGCCGAGGTGACCCTCCAGATCGACAAGGGCGACTTCGTCTTCCTCGTCGGGCCGTCCGGGTCGGGCAAGTCGACCTTCCTGCGGCTGGTGCTGAAGGAGGAGAGGGCGAGCAGCGGGTCGGTCCAGGTCAACGGCCGCGACGTGGGGCGCCTGCGGTCCTGGAAGGTCCCGCAGCTGCGCCGCCAGATCGGCGTGGTCTTCCAGGACTTCCGGCTGCTGGCCGACAAGACGGTCTTCGAGAACGTCGCGTTCGCGCTGCAGGTCCTCGGCAAGCCCCGGCACGTCATCGCCCAGACCGTCCCGGAGACCCTGGGGCTGGTCGGGCTGGGCGGCAAGGAGAAGCGCCGCCCGCACGAGCTGTCCGGCGGTGAGCAGCAGCGGGTGGCGATCGCCCGCGCGTTCGTCAACCGGCCCGCGATCCTGCTCGCCGACGAGCCCACCGGCAACCTCGACCCGGAGACCAGCGTCGGGATCATGAAGCTGCTCGACCGCATCAACCGCACGGGGACCACCATTCTCATGGCCACGCACGACGACGACATCGTCGACCAGATGCGCAAGCGGGTCGTCGAGCTGCGCGACGGCCGCGTCGTGCGCGACGAGGACCGCGGCGTCTACGGATCGGGCCGCTGATGCGCCTCGGGTTCGTCCTGTCCGAGATGGGCGCCGGGCTGCGGCGCAACTTCACGATGACGATCGCGGTGGTCCTGGTGACCATGGTGTCGTTGTTCTTCTTCGGAACCGGCCTGCTCGTGCAGAAGCAGGTGGGGATCCTCAAGGGGGAGTGGTACGACCGGGTGCAGGTCTCGATCTTCCTGTGCGGGGACGACTCCCCGGTGGACCGCTGCCCCGCCGGGGCGGTCACCGACGACCAGCGCGCCGCCCTGCAGGCGCAGCTGCAGGCCGACCCGCGCGTGGACCGGGTGTTCTACGAGTCCAAGCAGGAGGCGTTCGAGAACTTCAAGGAGACGACGAACACCTCCATCACCGACAACATCACCGCCGACCAGCTGCCGGAGTCCTTCCGGGTCCGGCTCGTCGACCCCGAGGGGTACCTCGACGTCAGCGCCGACTACCTCTCCTCGCCCGGCGTCGAGGACGTCCCCGACCAGCAGGCCATCCTGCAGCCGCTGTTCACGGTGCTGAACGTCGCCACGAACATCGCGCTCGGCCTGGCCGCGCTGATGCTGCTGTGCTCGATGATGCTGGTCTCCACCACGATCCGCCTCACCGCGTTCAGCCGTCGCCGCGAGACGACGATCATGCGGCTCGTGGGGGCCTCGCGCGCGCTGATCCAGCTGCCGTTCGTCCTCGAGGGCGTCGTCGCCAGCCTGCTGGGCGGGGTGCTGGCCTCGACCGCGCTGTGGGCGATGGTGAACTTCGGGGTGTCCCGGCTGCAGAACCGGCCCGGGTTCACGACCCGGCTCATCGACACCGGGGACGTGCTGACGCAGACGGCGCCGATCATCGTCGGCGTCGGGGTCGTGTTCGCGGTCATCGCCTCCCTGTTCAGCCTCCGCCGGTGGCTGAGGGTCTGAGAACCGCCGTGCGGGCGCCGGTCCCCGGCACCTAGACTGGAAGGCTCAGCCACCACCCGAGGAGGGACGACGTGCCGCGCGAAACCGGGCGGAAGAACATCGCCAGCAACCGCAAGGCGCGCCACGACTACTTCATCGATGACACCTACGAGGCCGGCATCAGCCTCATGGGCACCGAGGTCAAGGCGCTGCGGATGGGCCGGGCCTCCCTCGTGGACGGGTTCGCCCACATCGACCGCGGGGAGATGTGGCTGGAGGGCGTGCACATCCCCGAGTACGTCCAGGGCACCTGGACGAACCACACGCCGCGGCGCAAGCGCAAGCTGCTGCTGCACCGCGCCGAGATCGACCGGTGGGCCGGCAAGGTCCGCGAGTCGGGCCTGACGATCGTGCCGCTGGCGCTGTACTTCGTCGACGGCCGGGTCAAGGTCGAGATCGGCCTGGCCCGCGGGAAGAAGAACTACGACAAGCGGCACACCCTGCGCGAGAAGCAGGACAAGCGCGAGGCCGAGCGCGCCATGTCCCAGCGTCGGAACCGCTGACGACGATCTGCTGATGCGCGCACCCCGATCACCGGCTGTGATCGGGGCATGCGCAGCGTCCTGCTCGGCTCCCTCGCCGCGGCCGTCGTCCTCGTCGGCCCGCTGGCCCTCCCGGCCGCCGCCGCCGACGGCGAACGCGTCGTCTCCGTCACCGCCGGCCTGACCGTCGAGCGCGACGGCTCGCTGCGGGTGCGCGAGGAGATCGTCTACGACTTCGGCGACGACGGGCACCACGGCCTGGAACGGGTCGTCCCCGTCCGCGCCCGCCACGACCGGACGCACGACCGCAGCTACCCCGTGCGGGACCTGCGGGTCGAGAGCCCCAGCGGCGCCCCCACGCAGGTCGGGACCGAGACCGACGGCGACTTCCTCGACGTGCGGATCGGCGACCCCGACTCCGAGGACGTGCGGGGCGAGCAGACGTACGTGCTGACGTACACCGTCCCGGCCGTCGCCGACGCCCGGCCCGACGGCTCGGCCCGGATCGCCTGGGACGCCGTGGGCACCGGCTGGCAGGTGCCGATCGACCGCGTCGAGGTGTCGCTGAGCGCCCCCGCCCCGCTGCTGGAGGCCCGGTGCACCGCCGGCGGGGAGGGCAGCACCCGCCCCTGCGGCACGACGGCCGCTGCGACGGCCCCGGGCACCACCGCGTTCGTCGAGACCGGCCTCGGCGAGGAGGAGGGGGTGACGGTCTCGGCCACCGTGCCCGCGGGCGCGCTGGACCCCGCCCCGCCGATCCTGCTCGACACCTTCAGCCCCGCGCGGGCCTTCGCCGCGACCCCCGCGACGCTGGGCGCGTCGGCGGCCGTCCTGCTCGCCGGGGCGCTGGCGATGCTGGGGCTGCGCCGGCGCCGCGACCCGGCCGCGCCGGGCGCGCCGGTCGACGTGACGCAGCTGCCCCCGGGGGTGGTGGGGGCCGTCGTGCACCGCGGCGCGCGCGACGTCGACGTCGTCGCCACCCTGCTCGACCTCGCCCAGCGCGGGCACCTGTCCATCGAGGAGGTCGGGGACGGCGACGACTGGTCCCTGCACCGGCTCGAGGCGCGCGACCCGCTGCGCCCGGCCGAGCAGCGGCTGCTGGCGACGGTGTTCGCCGGCGGCTCCCGCACGTCCCTGTCGACGGTGCGGACCACGGCCCGGACGGGGACGCAGCTGACCCGGGAGGCGCTGGAGGACGACGCCGTGGCCCGCGGGCTGTTCTCCGCGCGCCCGGCGCGGCTCGCGCTGCGGCGCGCCGGTGCGGGCCTGCTGGTCGCGCTGGCCGGGGCGGTCGCGACGGTCCTGCTCGCGCTGTGGACGTCCTGGGCCCTCGTGGGGGTCGCCGTCGCGGTGGTGGGGCTGGTCCTGACCGTGGTGGGGCTGGTCACGGCGGACCCGCTGACCGCCGCGGGCGCGCACGTCCGCGGCCGGGCGGGGGAGTTCGCCACGACCCTGACGCGGTCGGCGGCCCCGGAGCGCTTCACCCGGCTCGTCCCGTACGCGGTGGCGCTGGACGCGACGGGGGCGTGGGCCGCGGGGGCCCGGTCGCTGCACGCCCCGGTCCCCGCACCGCCGTGGTACTCGGGGCGGGCGGTGGACGGCTCGACGTTCAACGTCGCGCTGTTCGCCGGGACGATGGGCGGGTTCTCGGCGAGCACGTCCGACGCGCTCAGCGCCGCGCCGCCCTCGTCGACGGGCTCCTCGAGCGGCCCGACGTACACCGGGGGCGGCGCCGGCGGGGGCGGGGGCGGCTCCTGGTGAGGCCCGGCCGGCGGCCGGCCCGGGAATGCGGACGACGGGGGCCGCGTTGCAGGGTAAGCTGGACGCACAACTCAACACGGGGATGACAGGTTTCGACGTTGGTCGTCGAGCCAGGGGAAGCGGGTCGAGGATGCATGGTCATCTCGTCAACGATCCATGCAAACCAATAGGTGCCGATTCCAAGCGCACCGAGTTCGCCCTCGCCGCCTGAGCGAGCGCGACTCTGTCAGCCCGGGTGCGCTCCCGCCCCGGGTCCTGGCATCGACTAGGGAGCTCACCCCTCGCGGAGGTCGCGTACGCGAGGGGGACAACCAACGCGGCTGGGCCCGGCGATGACATGCCTGTATGAGCATCGGGGCCGAGCAGACCGCTGAACAGGATGCACCCGGAGAAGCCCTGGTACCACGCTGACGGACGCGGGTTCGATTCCCGCCATCTCCACCACCACGACGCAGGCCGTCCCGGTCCACCGGGGCGGCCTTCGTCGTCCCCGGCCCTCTCCCGCGGGCGTAGGCCCGGGGGCGGACCCCCGGGCCCGCGGTTCCGTCCCCGCTCCGACGCGGGGCCGGCGGGCCGCGCGGGACGCTCGGGACATGGACCTCCTCCACGCCCGCGACCTCGTCATGACCTACGGATCGACCCGCGCGCTCGACGGCGTCGACGTCACCGTGCGCGCCGGTGAGTCCGTCGCCGTCATGGGCCCCTCCGGTTCCGGCAAGACGACCCTGCTGCACGTCCTGGCCGGGATCGTCCGGCCCACCTCCGGGACGGTCGCCCTCGCCGGTGACGACCTCGTCGCGATGGGCGACGCCACCCGGACCAAGCTGCGCCGCGACCGCTTCGGCTTCGTCTTCCAGTCCGGTCAGCTCCTGTCCGAGCTGCCCGCCGAGGAGAACGCCGCGCTGCCCCTGATGCTCGGCGGGCTCGGTCGCGCCGCCGCGGTGGAGCGGGCGGGCGGGCTGCTGCGCCGCCTGGGCCTGGCCGGGATGGAGCGCCGCCCGGGGGAGCTGTCGGGCGGGCAGGCGCAGCGCGTCGCCATCGCGCGGGCCCTCGTGGGGCGCCCCGAGGTCGTCTTCGCCGACGAGCCCACCGGGGCGCTGGACCAGGCCACCGGCCGGGAGGTGCTGGACCTGCTGACGTCGGTGGCCCGGGAGAACGGGGCGGCGCTCGTGGTCGTCACCCACGACGCGGGGGTCGCGCGCTGGTGCGACCGGACGCTGGCCATGCGCGACGGCCGGGTCGTGTCGGAGTTCACCGCCCCCGTGGAGGTGGCCCGGTGAGCGCGACGACGCGGATCTGGTGGTCGCTGGCCCGGCACACCCACGCCGAGACCAGGCTCCCGACGGTCCTGGCCGTCACCGCGTTCGCCGTCACGACGTGGGTGGTGCTCACGGTGGCCGGCGGGGTGCAGGCCTTCGACGCGCGGGCCGCGGCGCCGGGGGCCGGGGACGAGGAGGGCACGTACCGGTTCCTGTCGTGGATCGCCGTGGCGCTGCTGGTGGTGCCGACGGCGACCCTGGGGGCGGCGGCGGCCCGGCTGACCGTCGCGCGCCGCGACGAGCGGCTGGCGCGGCTGCGGCTGGCGGGGGCCACGAGCGGGCAGATCGGGGCGATCGCGCTCCTGGACGCCGGGGCGCAGGCCCTGGCCGGGGCGGTGGCCGGGATCGTGCTGGACCTGGCGGCGCTGCCGCTGGTCGCGCAGCTGCGCTTCCAGGGCCGCACCTTCGACGTGGCCGAGCTGCGGCTGGGGGCCGGGCCCGTGCTGGCCGTCGCGCTCTCGGTGCTGCTGGTGGCGCTGGTGTCGTCGGCGGTCAGCCTGCGGCGGGTCGCGATCACCCCGCTGGGGGTGGCGCAGCGCCTGCCGCAGAAGGGCCTGAGCTGGGCCCGGGTGCTGCCGGTCCTGCTGCTCGGCGGGGGCTTCGTGGTCGCGTTCAACGCCAGCAGCGTCCTGTTCGGCCAGGGGGCGGCCTTCGCGGCGCTGGTCCTGGTGGGGCTGCTGGGGGGCGCGTTCGCGGTGTTCAACCTCGTGGGGCCGCTGTTCGTCTCGGTGCTGGGGCGGGTGCTCGGCGCCCGGGCCCGCACCGTCCCGACGCTGCTGGCGGCGCGGCGGATGACGGAGGACCCGAAGTCGGTGTGGCGCAGCGTGGGGGGCATCTCGCTGGTGACGTTCGTCGCGGGCTGCCTGAGCGTGACCCCGGGGATGCGGCAGGGGCCGCAGGACGCGCTGATGACGGACATCGGGACGGGCACGTCGGTCACGCTGGTGATCTGCGCCGTCCTGGCGGCCGTCTCGACGGGGGTCACGCAGGCGTCGCGGGTGCTGGACTCCCGGTCGCGGTACCGGATGCTGCACCTGGCCGGGACGGACGTCGCGGTCCTGCACGCGGCGCGGGCGCGGGAGACGTGGGTCCCGCTGGTGGTGACGATGGGCGGGGCGGCGGCGCTGTCGCTGCTCATCGTCTCGCCGGTGATCGCCCTGCTGCAGTCGGCGCCGGTGGGGGTGCTGTGGTTCGCCGGGGCCGCGGTGGGCGCGGCGGTGCTCGTGCTGCTGGCGGCGCGGGCGAGCCGACCGCTGCTGCAGGCGTGCGCGACGGCCACCCCGACCGGAATCCCGTCTCGCTGAGTCACACCCGGACACGCTGTGTCGCAACGTGTCCGCCGTGTCAGCGACATTCCGGAACTCGGGGGGGAGGTCGTGCTCGCACCTCGTACCGTCTGGTGACACCGGCCGACCGTGCCGGGACGGCGGGGGGGAAACGCAGTGCAGGACGCCGACTACCGGCGCCTCGTGGAGGACTCGCCGCTGGCGACCGTGCTGGTCGAGCGCGCGACCGGGGACGGCGCTCCCGGGTGGCGCGCGACGTGGCTCAACCGGGCGGCGGCCGACCTGTTCGCGGTGCCGACGGCCCCGCGGCCGGTGGCCGGGCTCGTCCACCCCGACGACCTGCCCGACGTGCTCGCCGCGCTGGACCGCGGTGCCGGCGGGGACCGGACCGCGCACGAGTGGCGCTTCCTGTCCGGCGACGGCGGCGTCGTCACGGTCGAGGTGCTCATCGGCCCCGCGGGCCGGGGCGCGGACGCGCTGACCCTGTCGTGCTGGGACGTGACCCAGCACGTCGAGCGGGCCCGCGACCTCACCCACCGCGCCACCCACGACCGCCTCACGGGCCTGCCGAACCGGGGGCTGCTGGAGGACCGCTGGGAGCTGGCGCGGTCCCGGGCCCGCCGGTCCGGGGACGCGCCGCTCGTCGCGTTCTGCGACGTCGACGACCTCAAGCAGCTGAACGACGAGCACGGCCACCTCGTGGGGGACCGGGCGCTGGTGCGGATCGCGGAGCGGCTGGCGGGGGTCTCGCGGGCGGGCGACACCGTGGCCCGCTTCGGCGGTGACGAGTTCATCGTCCTGGTGGACACCTCCGCCGAGGTCGACCCGCGGGCGCTGGAGCAGCGGCTGCGCGAGGCGGTGTCGGGGGTCCTGGTGGACCTGCCCGACGGGTCGCGCGTGTCCGTGCGGTGCAGCGTGGGGCTGGTGGCCGACGACCTGTCGGAGTCGACGGCGGAGGTCCTGGCCCGCGCCGACCGGCACATGTACGAGGACAAGCGCCGCCACCGGTCCTGAGGGCCGTCCGGTCAGGACGGTGACGCCGCCAGCCGGCGGTGGGCGAGCGCCGGGCCGAGCGCGGCGAACCGCCCGTGCCGGACGTGCTCGACGAGGACGGCGACCTCGGCGGCGGTGAGGCCGCCGCCGAACCAGCGCAGGACGCCGTCGTGCGCGAGCCCGAGCTGGGCGCCGGGCACGGGCGGGGTGCGGTCGAGGGCGACGAGCACCCCGTGGGTGGTGCCGCGGACGGCGGGCCGCAGCCGCGCGAGCAGCCCGACCTCCTCGGCGGGGACCAGCAGCCAGGTGTTCACCCCACCCACTGTAGAGAATCGTTCTCAAGAAGGCGACGGGGTAGCGTCCCCGGGGTGAGTCGACTCTTCACCCCGATCACCCTGCGCGGCACCACGCTGCCCAACCGCGTGTGGGTCTCGCCCATGTGCCAGTACTCCTGCGACCCCGTCGCCGCCCCCGGTGTCCCGAACGACTGGCACCTCGTCCACCTCGGCGGCCTCGCCGTCGGTGGCGCCGGGCTGGTCCTCACCGAGGCCGCCGCCGTCCTGCCCGAGGGCCGGATCAGCCCGTACGACGCCGGGCTGTGGAACGACGAGCAGGCCCGCGCCTGGGCCCGGGTCGTCGACTTCGTGCACGGCCAGGGCGCGGCCGCCGGCGTCCAGCTCGCCCACGCCGGCCGCAAGGCCAGCACCCACCGGCCCTGGGACGAGCGCTCCGGGACCGTCCCGGCCGCCGAGGGCGGCTGGGAGACCGTCGGCCCCAGCGCGCTGCCGCACGGCGACCTCGCCGTCCCGCGCGAGCTCGACGCCGAGGGGATCGCCGCGGTCGTGCGCGCCTTCGCCGAGGCCGCCCGCCGCGCCGACGCCGCCGGGTTCGACGTCGTCGAGCTGCACGCCGCCCACGGCTACCTGCTGCACCAGTTCCTCTCGCCGCTGTCCAACCAGCGCACCGACGCCCACGGCGGCTCCTTCGAGAACCGCGTCCGGCTGCTGCTGGAGGTCCTCGACGCCGTCCGCGCCGTCTGGCCGGCCGACAAGCCGGTCCTCGTGCGGATCAGCACCTCCGACTGGGTCGAGGGCGGCTGGGACGTGGAGCAGTCGATCGCGCTGGCCCGCGAGCTCGCCGCCCACGGCGCCGACCTCGTCGACGCCAGCTCCGGGGGCAACGACCCGCGCCAGGAGATCCCCGTCGGCCCCGGCTACCAGGTGCCGAACGCGGGCCGCGTCCGGCGCGAGGCGGGCGTGCCCGTCGCGGCCGTCGGGCTCATCCTCGAACCCGCCCAGGCCGAGCAGGTCCTGGTCAGCGGCGAGGCCGACGCCGTCCTGCTGGCCCGGCCGCTGCTGGCCGACCCGCGCTGGCCGCAGCGCGCCGCCGTCGCCCTGCACGCGGCGCGGGAGGTGCCGTGGCCGGCGCAGTACGCGCGCGCCACGCGCGACCCGGTGCCGCTGGCCCGCCCGTTCCCTCGCCCGGGCGTCGACGGCGCGTCATGATGAGGAGGTGACGAGCGAGACCGCGAGCCTGACCGGTCGTCTCCTGCTGGCGACCCCCTCGCTGAGCGACCCCAACTTCGCCCGGTCGGTGGTCCTGGTGCTCAACCACGACGACGACGGGGCCCTCGGGGTCGTCGTCAACCGCCCGCTGGACGTCGACGTCGCCGCGGTGCTGCCCGGCTGGCAGCGGTTCGCCACCGCCCCCGGCAAGCTGTTCCAGGGCGGGCCGGTGGCGCTGGACTCCGCCCTGGGCCTGGTCGCCGTCCCGGGGGACCGGCCCGACCCGCAGGGCGTGCGGCGCGTCTTCGGGTCCGTCGGGCTCGGGTCGGTGGGGCTGGTCGACCTCGACACCCCGCCGGAGTCGATCGTCGCGGAGCTGTCGGGCCTGCGGATCTTCGCCGGCTACGCGGGCTGGAGCGCGGCCCAGCTCGAGGGGGAGATCGCCGAGGGGGCCTGGTTCGTGCTGCCCGCCGAGGCCCGCGACGCCTTCAGCGACGCCCCGCAGGACCTGTGGGGCGACGTCCTGCGCCGCCAGGGCGGCGACCTCGCCCTCGTCGCGAGCTTCCCCAGCGACGTCTCGATGAACTAGGCGCCCGGCGCGCCCGTCGTACCATCGCCGCATGAGCTCGCCGACCGACGACCCGTTCCGCACCCAGCCCCAGCCGCAGGCGCCCACGGCCCCCTCGCGCACGGCGGTCCTGGACCGCGAGGAGCAGGTCCAGGAGGAGGCGTCCCCCGGCGACCACGAGCGCTTCGCGCACTACGTGAAGAAGGAGAAGATCATGGAGTCGGCCCTGTCGGGCGACCCCGTGATCGCGCTCTGCGGCAAGGTGTGGGTCCCCGGCCGCGACCCCAAGCGGTTCCCGGTCTGCCCGACCTGCAAGGAGATCTACGAGAGCCTGTCCGGCGGCGGCAAGGGCGACGGCAAGGGCTGAACGCCCGGCGAGTCGCCACGCCGGAGCACGCGCGGTCGTCGTCTACGGTGGACGGACCCATGAGCACGACCGAACACGAACCCCAGCTGGCCCTGGCCGACACCACCCCCGGCCCCGTGGTCGACGCTCCCGGCGTCCCCGCGGCCCGGCCGCTGCGGGCGTGGCAGAACGCCGCGCTGGAGCGGTACTTCGACCCCGGGCGGGAGGAACCCGCCGACTACCTCGTCACCGCGACCCCGGGCGCGGGGAAGACGACGTTCGCCCTCGCGCTGGCCCGCCGGTTGCTGGACACCCGGCGCGTCGACCGCGTCGTCGTCGTGGCGCCCACCGACCACCTGCGCACCCAGTGGGCCGAGGCCGCCCACCGCGCCGGGATCGAGCTGGACCCCACGATGACCAACGCCGTCGGGCCCGTCCGGCCGGACATGAAGGGCTACGTCACGACGTACGCCCAGGTCGCCGGGCACCCGATGCTGCACCGCGCCCGCGCCACCGCGAAGAAGTCCCTGGTGGTCATGGACGAGATCCACCACGCCGGGGACGGCCTGTCCTGGGGCGAGGCGGTCTTCGAGGCCTTCGGCGACGCCCGCCGCCGGCTGTCGCTGACGGGGACGCCGTTCCGCACCAAGGCCGACGAGCGGATCCCGTTCGTCTCCTACGTCGAGGACGACTCGGTGGAGTCCGAGGGCGGCCTGAAGTCCGTCGCCGACTACACCTACGGCTACAAGGACGCCCTCGCCGACGGCGTCGTCCGGCCCGTCGTCTTCGCCGCCTACACCGGCGTCTCGCGGTGGCGGAACTCCGCCGGGGAGGTGGTCGCGGCCTCCCTGTCCGACGCCACGACGAAGTCGGTGGAGTCGCTGGCCTGGAAGACCGCGCTGGACCCGCGCGGGGACTGGGTCCCGCACGTCATCGCCGCGATGGACGAGCGGCTGAACCACCTGCGCGAGCACGGCATGCACGACGCCGCCGGCCTCGTGCTGGCCTCCGACCAGGACGACGCCCGCGCCTACGCCAAGATCGTCCAGCGGGTCACGGGGGAGAAGCCCGCGCTGATCCTGTCCGACGACCCCAAGGCGTCGCAGAAGATCTCCGAGTTCGCCGGGAGCGACCAGCGGTTCGTCGTCTGCGTCCGCATGATCTCCGAGGGCGTCGACGTGCCCCGCGCGGCGTGCCTGGCCTGGATGACGTCGTACCGGACCCCGCTGTTCTTCGCCCAGGCCGTCGGGCGCGTCGTGCGGTCCCGGGCGCCGGGGGAGTCGGCCACGGTGTTCCTGCCCGCCGTGCGCCCGCTGCTGGCGCTGGCCGCGGAGATGGAGACCGACCGCAACCACGTCATCCCGCCGCCGGCGCCGGTGTCCTCCGACGAGGTCGACGAGGGCGGGCTGGACCTGCTGCCGGCGCCCGAGCGGGAGCCGGGGGAGAAGCAGGAGTACGAGGCGCTGGAGGCGCAGGCCGAGTTCGCGCACGTCCTGCACGGCGGCAAGGCCGTCACCGGCGGCCAGCTGCCGGCCGTCAGCGTCGAGGAGCAGGACTTCCTCGGGCTGCCCGGGCTGCTGTCGCCGGAGCAGACCGCGGCGCTGCTGTCCCAGCGCGACGCCGAGATCCGCAAGCGCACGGCCCGGCCGGTCGAGCCCGCCGACCAGGACGCGACCGGCGAGGCCGAACCGGAGCAGGAGGACGCGGCCTGGCACACGGCCGCGCTGCTGCGCAAGGAGATCCACTCCCTCGTCGGGCGGGTCGCGGCCGGCCGCGCCCTGCCGCACGCCTCGGTGTACTCCAAGCTGCGCGCGGCCGTCCCCGGCCCGCCGTCGGCGTCGGCGTCGGTGGACGTGCTGCGGCGCCGCCGGGACCACCTCCTGGCCATGGTCTAGGTTGCTGGGATGCCGGAGATCGTCCAGCGGACCATGGTCCGCGCCCCCGTGGAGGAGGTCTTCGACATGTCGCTCGACCTCGACGTCGAGCGGGTCGCGGGCAAGCGGTTCGGGGTCCGCGCGGTCGAGGGCGCGGGCCGGACGACGGGCCGCATCGAGCTCGGCGAGAAGGTGCGCTGGCGGCTGCGGATCCTGGGGTTCCCCGTCACCCACACCTCGCACATCGTCGAGCTGGACCGGCCCCACCGGTTCGTCGACGAGATGTCCGCCGGGGCGTTCGCGCAGTTCCGGCACGAGCACTCGTACGTCCCCGAGGGCCCGCAGATGACGATCATGACCGACCGGATGTCGTGGCGGTCCCCCTACGGGGTCCTGGGCCGGGTCGCCGACGCGCTGTTCGTCCGGCGGACGCTGCGCCAGCTGCTGGCCGACCGCAACTCCGAGATCGTGCGCCGCTTCAGCTGAGGAACCCGCTGCCCCGCACGCCCGTTGGCCGGGTATGGGATTCCTGGACAACCTCAAGAGCAAGGGCCTGCTGGCGGGCGACCAGCTGAAGACGAAGGTCGGTCAGTTCAAGAGCAAGGACTTCGCCGAGGCCTCGATGGCCACGTGCGCGCTCATCGCCGCCGCCGACGGCAGCATCGAGCCGGAGGAGCGGCAGAAGACCGCCGCGTTCATCGCCAGCAACGACGTGCTGTCGGTCTTCAACGCCGGTGACCTGCGCGAGTCCTTCGACAAGTGGTGCGGCAAGCTCACCGCCGACTACGACTTCGGCAAGATCGAGGCGCTGCAGGCCGTCGGGAAGCTGCGCAGCAAGCCCGAGCAGGCGCGCGCGGTCGTCCAGGTCGGTGTCGTCATCGGCGGCGCGGACGGCGACTTCGACCCGACCGAGCAGCGGGCCGTCCGGGAGATCTGCCAGGCCGTGGGCATCGACGCCTCCGAGTTCGGCGTCGCCTGAGCACCGGCCCCTCGAGGAACTGGCACCCTGACACCCATGAGCACGCCCGCCGGGTGGTACCCGGACCCGTCCGACCCCTCCCGGTCCCAGCTGCGCTGGTGGGACGGGGCGCAGTGGACCGAGCACGTCCACGCCCAGGCCCCCGTCCACCAGCCGCACGCGCAGCAGCCCCACCAGCAGCCGTACGCGCCGCAGCAGCACGCCCACCCGCAGTACCCGCCGTCGCAGTACCCGGCCCCGGGGGTGCGGGCCATCGCGACGCCCGACGGGCAGGCGCTGGGGAACCTGGGACTGCGCCTGGTGGCCCGTGTCATCGACGCGCTGCTCGTCACGGTCATCGCCTCGCTGGCGGGCTGGGCGCCGCTGCGCACGATGAACGCGATCGTCGAACCGGTCACGCAGGACATGCTGACCGGCGGCACGGGGTGGCTCACCGCCTTCTCGGACGTGGCCCGGAACACGACCTACCTGGCCGCCCAGCGGGAGCTGACCCTCATCACCGTGGTGGTGAGCGCCGTCTACACGATCCTGACGATCCGCTTCTACGGCGCGACGCCGGGCAAGGCGATCTGCCGCCTGCGCGTGCGGGACTGGCAGCGTCCCGGGCTGCCGACCTTCGGCCAGGCCGTCGTGCGCTGGATCGGCAGCGACATGCTCGGCTCCATCGTCGGCCTGTGGTACCTCATCGACTTCCTCTGGCCGTGCTGGGACCAGCGGCGGCAGGCCCTGCACGACAAGCTCGCCCGCACCGTCGTGGTGAAGCGGCGCTGACCCGGCCCGAGCCGACTCACCCCAGGACGGGGTCACCCACGAGGGTGACCCCGTCCTCGCGCATCTGCGCCAGGGCCCGCTCGACGCCGTCCGCGGAGATCCCCGCCGTCAGCCCCAGCAGGACGGTCGTGCGGAACCCGGCCCGCGCCGCGTCCAGCGCCGTCGCCCGCACGCAGTGGTCGGTGGCGATCCCGACGACGTGGACCTGCTCGACCCCCCGGCCGCGCAGCCAGTCCGCGAGGCCGGTGACGACCTCCCCGCCCTCGGGGTCCAGGTGGGTGCTGACGCCCTCGAACCCCGAGTAGGCCGCCGCGTACTGGCCCTTGCGGAACACCGCCTCCACCCGGGAGGTGTCCAGGTCGTCGTGCAGCAGCGCCCCGCTCGTCCCGGCGCGGCAGTGCACCGGCCAGCTGTCCACGAAGTCCGGGGTGTCGGAGAAGTGGTCGCCGGGGTCGACGTGGAAGTCCTGGGTGGCCACGACGTGGTCGTAGGCGATGCCCCGGCCGGTCGAGGTGTCCGTCGCCAGCAGCGCGCTGATCGCGCGGGCCACCTCGTCCCCGCCGGCGACCGCCAGCGACCCGCCGGGGCAGAAGTCGCGCTGCACGTCCACGACCACCAGCGCGCGGCGGCTCACGGGCGCACCCCCGCCCGCTGCGGGCCCAGCACCGTCGTCGGGACGGCCGGGTCGCCCTTGGACAGCGCCAGCCCGTCCCACGGCAGCGTCACCAGCGCCCGGCGCAGGTGCTCGCGGGACGTGGCCAGGTCCGGCAGCCCCTCGACGCGCACGCCGTCGCGCACCAGCGGCACCTGCAGCGGGCGGTCGTTCGGCTCGCGCTCGGGGGTGAACCCGACCCCCAGGACCTCCTCGGTGGCGGTGCCGGTGGGCCGGTGCCGGCGGACCGCGACCTTCCGGCCGCCCTGGGTGACCTTCGACGTCGACCGCTTCGCCACCGGCCGGCCCTCCACCTCGACGAGCTTGTAGACCAGCCCGGCCGTGGGGGCCCCCGAGCCCGTCACCAGCGAGGTCCCCACGCCGTACCCGTCGACGGGGGCCGAGCGCAGGGCGGCCAGGGCGAACTCGTCGAGGTCGCCGGAGACGACGATGCGCGTCGAGGTGGCCCCCAGGGAGTCCAGCTGCTCGCGGGCCTGCACCGCCAGGACCGCGAGGTCGCCGGAGTCGATGCGGACCGCGCCCAGGCCCGGCCCGGCGACCTCCACGGCCGTGGCGATGCCCGCGGTGATGTCGTAGGTGTCGACCAGCAGCGTCGTGCCGACGCCGAGCGCGGCGACCTGCGCGGCGAACGCCTCGGCCTCGGTGTCGTGCAGCAGCGTGAACGCGTGCGCCGACGTGCCCGAGGTGGGGATGCCGTAGGACGCCCCGGCCTGCAGGTTCGACGTCGAGGTGAACCCGGCCAGGTAGGCCGCGCGGGAGGCCGCGACCGCGGCCTGCTCGTGGGTGCGCCGCGAGCCCATCTCGATGAGGGGCCGCTCGCCGGCGGCCTGGGCCATCCGGGAGGCGGCCGCGGCGATCGCGCAGTCGTGGTTGAGGATCGACAGGACGACCGTCTCCAGCACGACCGCCTCGGCGAAGGTGCCCGTGACCGTGAGGATCGGGGAGCCGGGGAACCACAGCTCGCCCTCGGCGTACCCCTCGATCGAGCCGCCGAAGCGGTACCCGGCCAGCCAGTCCAGGGTCCGCTCGTCCAGCACCCCCCGCAGGCCGTCGAGCAGCTCGGGGTCGAAGGTGAAGTCGCGCACGGCGTCCAGGACGCGGCCGGTGCCGGCCACCACCCCGTACCGGCGCCCCTCGGGCAGGCGTCGGCCGAAGACCTCGAAGGTGCAGGCGCGCTCGCCCGTCCCGTCGGACAGGGCCGCCTGCAGCATCGTCAGCTCGTAGTGGTCCGTCAGCAGCGCTGTGCTCACCATGCAGCGAATCTAGCCATCCGGAGCCCGCCTAGACTGCCGGGGTGCCTGTCGTGCTGTCCGTGGTCGCGACCGCTCCCACCGAGCTGGAGCGTCCGGAGACCGACCTCCTCACCACCCCGGACACCCCGTGGGTCACGCTGGTCTGGAACGACCCGGTGAACCTGATGTCCTACGTCACCTACGTGTTCCGCACCCACTTCGGCTACTCCGAGGCCAAGGCGGAGGCGCTGATGATGGACGTGCACTCCAAGGGGCGCGCGGTGGTGAGCTCCGGCTCCCGCGAGGCGATGGAGCGCGACGTCGAGGCCATGCACGGCTACGGGCTGTGGGCGACGCTGCAGAAGGACGAGTGAGTGGCCACCTTCCGACGTTCCCGCCACGGCCTGTTCTCGATCACCCTGCACGTCTCCGAGGCCGACCTGCTGGCCTCGCTGGCGCGCGAGGTCGTCGAGCTCCTGGAGGTCGGCGAACCGCCGGCCCGCAGCGTCGACCCGCTCGCCGCGCAGCTCGGGCTGGCCGACCTGCCCGCCTTCGACGAGCTGCCCGACCTCGGCGCGGACGGCCCCACCGCCGCGCCCGAGGACGAGGTCCTGCGGCGGCTGTTCCCCGACGCCTACGGCGCCGACGCGGACCCGCAGGCGTCCGCCGACTTCCGCCGCTTCACCGAGCGGGGCCTGCGGGAGAAGAAGGCCGCCGCCGCCCGCGGGATGCTCGCCACCCTCGACCCCGTCGTCGGGCAGGGCGGGCGGGTGCAGCTGGACGCCGACGGCGCCCGGACCTGGCTGGCCGCGCTGAACGACATCCGGCTGGCCCTGGGGACCCGGCTGGGCGTCAGCGACGACGCCGACCCGTACGCCGAGCTGGCCGAGGACGACCCGGCCCGCTGGGCGTGGGCCGTCTACGACTTCACCACCCACCTGCAGGAGACCCTCGTGAGGTCCCTGCTGTGACGTCCGCCGCGAGCTCGGCGGGGAGGGACCCGCTGTGAGGGAACGCGAGCTGCCCATCGGGATCTTCGACTCGGGGGTGGGCGGGCTGACCGTGGCGCGCGCCGTGCTGGACCAGCTCCCGCACGAGTCGATCCACTACGTGGGCGACACCGCGCACTCCCCGTACGGGCCCAAGCCCATCGCCGAGGTCCGCCGGCTGGCGCTCGACGTGCTCGACCGGGTCGTGGAGTCGGGCGTGAAGATGCTCGTCATCGCCTGCAACTCCGCCTCGGCGGCCATGCTGCGCGACGCCCGCGAGCGCTACGACGTGCCCGTGGTGGAGGTCATCCAGCCGGCGGTGCGCCGGGCGGTGCGCGCGACCCGCAACGGCCGCGTCGGGGTCATCGGCACGCGCGCCACGATCTCCTCGCGCGCCTACGAGGACGCCTTCGCCGCGGCGCCGCACCTGGCGCTGACGACGGCGGCGTGCCCGGCGTTCGTGGAGTTCGTGGAGCGGGGCGTCACCAGCGGGCCGGACCTGCTGACCGCCGCGCGCAACTACCTGGCCCCGGTGATCGCCGCGGACGTCGACACCCTGGTCCTGGGCTGCACGCACTACCCGCTGCTCATGGCGGTGCTGCGCAGCGTCGTCGGCGACGACGTGACGCTGGTGTCCAGCGCCGAGGAGACCGCCTTCGACGTCTACCGCGAGCTCGCCGCCCGGGAGCTGCTGCGCCCGGACGACCTGCCGCTGCCCGCCGGCCGCCCCCGGCACCGGTTCACCTCGACGGGCGACGCCCGCGCGTTCCGGGCTCTGGCGCGGCGCTTCCTGGGGCCGCAGCTCGGACCGCAGGTCGTGCGGTCCGACGGCGCGCTCGACGAGACGGGCCCGCTGCCCCTCGGCGCACCCTGACCATCCCGGTGGCGGCCGCGACCGGGGGTTCCTCGGCCGGGGCGACCGTCCAGCGCGCCGAGGCGGCCACCGGCTGGCTGCGGGTGCCGTCGGTGAACTCCAGCACCACCCGGCGGCGGCGGCGGTGCACGGCGGCCACCTCCCGCACGGCCGTGGACCGCAGCGGGCGCGGGCTCCAGCGCAACGGCCGCAGCACCACGCCCTCGTGATCGGCGAGGCCGGTGACCACTCGGTCACCGGGGGTGAGGGCCGCGGCGGGACGTCGAGTCATGCCCCCAGGGTGGCCCGGTTCGCGCTCGCGCGCAGGCACTTCCGTCGTGTCGGCGGTGTGCTTTCGGTGCGGATTCCCTGGACGGACCCTGCGTCGGCACTCACCGTGCCCCGCAGTGCACTCCCCGTGATCTGGGAGTCTTGGCGGGTGACCGAACGCGCAGACGGCCGAGCCGCCGACGAGCTCCGCCCCGTGACCATCACCCGCAACTGGCTCGACCACGCCGAGGGCAGCGTCCTCGTCGAGTTCGGCCGCACCCGCGTGCTGTGCGCGGCCTCCTTCACCGAGGGCGTGCCCCGCTGGCGCAAGGGCTCCGGCCAGGGCTGGGTCACCGCCGAGTACGCCATGCTGCCCCGCTCCACGAACACCCGCAGCGACCGCGAGTCCGTCAAGGGCAAGATCGGCGGCCGCACCCACGAGATCTCCCGGCTCATCGGCCGCAGCCTGCGCGCCGTCGTCGACACCGCCCAGCTCGGCGAGAACACGATCGTCCTGGACTGCGACGTCCTGCAGGCCGACGGCGGCACCCGCACCGCGGCCATCACCGGCGCCTACGTGGCGCTCGCCGACGCGATCTCCTGGGCCCGCGCCAAGGGCATCGTCAAGGCCTCCCGGCAGCCGCTGACCGGGTCGGTCAGCGCCATCAGCGTCGGCGTCGTGAAGGGGGTCCCCGTGCTGGACCTGCCCTACGTCGAGGACGTCGCGGCCGAGACCGACATGAACGTCGTCGTCACCGGCGACGGGCGCTTCGTCGAGGTCCAAGGCACCGCCGAGGGCGTGCCCTTCGACCGCTCCGAGCTCGACGCGCTCCTCGACCTGGCCCTGGCGGGCACCGCGCGGCTGGCCGCGCTCCAGGCGGAGGCGCTGGCCCGATGAGGATCGTCCTGGCCACCCGCAACGCCCACAAGGTCGGCGAGCTGCAGGCCGTCCTGGCCCCGCTGCTGCCCGACGTGGAGGTCCTCACCGTCGACGCCTTCGACGGCGTCCCCGAGGTCGCCGAGACCGAGGTGACGTTCGCCGGCAACGCGCTGCTGAAGGCGCGGGCCGTCGCGGCGGCCACCGGGGTCCCCGCGATCGCCGACGACTCCGGGATCAGCGTCGACGTCCTCGGCGGGGCGCCGGGGATCTTCTCGGCGCGCTGGTGCGGCCGCCACGGCGACGACGCCGCCAACCTGCAGCTGCTGCTGGCCCAGATCGCCGACGTGCCCGCCGCGCACCGCGGGGCGGCGTTCGTGTGCGCGGCCGCGCTCGCGCTGCCCGGCGGGGCGAGCGCCGTGCGGCACGGGGAGCTGCGCGGCACGGTCACCACGGCCCCCGCCGGGGGCGGCGGCTTCGGCTACGACCCCGTCTTCACCCCCGCCGGGGCCGACCGGACCCTGGCCGAGCACACCGCGCAGGAGAAGAACGCGATCAGCCACCGGGGGGCGGCGTTCCGGGCGCTGGCGCCCGTCGTGGTCGACGCCCTGGCCGGCCGACCCATCCGGGACTGACCCGGCTCCGAACCCACCAGGTGAGGACCACCACGGACGCAGGGACCGGTACGGGCGCGGGACGGGGCCGGAGGTGGGCCGGTCCGGCGCTGGGCGCGCTGACCGGCCTGGTCGCCGCGGCGCTGACGTTCGGCGTGGGCCAGCTCGCCGCCGGGGTCGTCTCCCCGTCGGCGGCGCCCGTCGTCGTCGTCGGCGACGCGGTGGTGGACCGGGTCCCGGCCTGGCTCAAGGACGCCGCGATCCGGGCCTTCGGCACCGCCGACAAGACGGTGCTGCTGGCCACGATCACGGTGCTGGTCCTGCTGCTGGCCGCCGCGGCCGGGGTCCTGGCCCGGCGCCGGCTCGCCGCCGGCGTGGGCGTGGTCGCGGCCCTGGGCGTGGTGGGCGTCGCCGCGGCGGCCACCCGCCCCGACGCCACCACGCTGTCCCCGCTGCCCTCGGCGCTGGGTGCGGCGGCCGGGGCGTACGCCCTGGTGCTGCTGACCCGCCGCCTGACCGGGACCGCCCGCGCCGACCGCGCCACCGACCGGTCCCGGCGGGGGCTGCTGCTGGGCGGGACCGCCGCGGCGGCGCTGGTCACCGGCGGCGGCGGGCAGGCCCTCGTGGCCTCCCGCAGCGCCGAGCAGTCCCGCGGCCGGGTGGTGCTGCCCGCCCCGGCCGACCCGGCGCCCGCGCTGCCCGCCGGGCTCGACCCGGCCGACGCCGTCGCCGCCGGGCTCACCGCCTACGCCACGAGGACGGCCGACTTCTACCGCATCGACACCGCCCTCGTCGTCCCCGACGTGCGGGCCGAGGACTGGTCGCTGCGCGTGCACGGGCTCGTCGAGCGCGAGCTCACCCTCGACTTCCGGACGCTGCTGGACAAACCCCTGCGCGAGCGCTGGATCACGATGACGTGCGTGAGCAACGAGGTCGGCGGCTCGTACGTCGGCAACGCCCGCTGGCTGGGGTACCCGCTGCGCGACCTGCTGGCCGAGGCGGGCGTCCGCGACGGCGCCGACATGCTGCTGGCCACCAGCGTCGACGGTTTCACCCTGTCCGCCCCGCTGGCCGAGACGACCGACGGCCGCGACGCCCTGCTCGCCGTCGGGATGAACGGCGAACCCCTGCCCCGTGAGCACGGGTTCCCGGTCCGCATGGTGATCCCCGGGCTGTACGGGTACGTCTCGGCGTGCAAGTGGGTCGTCGACCTGGAGGTCACCACGTTCGCGGAGAAGACCGCGTACTGGACCGACCGGGGCTGGGCCGAGCGCGGGCCGATCAAGACCGCCTCCCGCATCGACGTGCCGAAGTCCTTCGCGCAGGTGCGCGCCGGCCGCGTGCCCGTCGCCGGGGTCGCCTGGGCCCAGCACCGCGGGGTGTCGAAGGTGGAGGTCCGCGTCGACGAGGGGGAGTGGCAGCCGGCGAGGATCCTGCCGTCGGCGTCCTCGGACACCTGGTGCCAGTGGGTGTACGACTGGGCCGCCGACGAACCGGGCAGCCACTCGATCCAGGTGCGCGCCACCGACGGAACCGGTGCGCCGCAGACGGAGGCGGTCGCCGCGCCCATCCCCGACGGTTCCAGCGGGTACGACTCCGTGACGGTCACCGTCCGCTGAACCCGGCCCGGGAACCCCTCGGGACCCCCCCGCGGGGAACCCCCGGGGAACTCGTCGGGAAAAAAACTCCCGTCCGACCCATCCACCCGCCCACCGGCGACGAACCCCAGGTGTTCGACCGACCGGAACCCCCGGCCCGGAACCACCGGCCGGAAGCGATGGGAGAAAACTCGTGAAGCGCACCGGAACCCTGCTCGCGATCGCGGCCACCGCCACCTTCGCCCTCGGCGCCTGCGGCGGCGGCGACAGCGGATCCACGGACACGGCCAGTTCGACGAGCTCCAGCAGCACCACCACGTCCAGCTCGCCCTCGATGACCAGTTCGGACAGCTCGGCCGCCGCCATGGAGGGCCCCGTGGGTCCCGGCTGCGCCGACTACGCCGCCGCGAACGCCTCCGGGCCCGCGTCGGTCGACGGCATGGCGCAGGCGCCGCTGGCCAGCGCCGCCGCCGCGAACCCGCTCCTGAAGACGCTGACCGCCGCGGTCTCCGGCCAGCTGAACCCGCAGGTGAACCTCGTGAACGACCTCAACGGCGGGGAGTTCACGGTCTTCGCGCCCGTGGACGACGCCTTCGCGAAGGTGCCCGCGGCGACGCTGGAGGGCCTGAAGACCGACAGTGCCACGCTTCAGAAGATCCTCACCTACCACGTCGTCGAGGGCCGCCTGTCGCCCTCGGAGGTCGCCGGGACGCACACGACGCTGGAGGGCCAGGACCTCACCGTCGCCGGCACCCCGGAGGCGCTGACCGTCAACGGCTCCACGAACGTGGTCTGCGGGGGCGTGTCCACGCAGAACGCCACGGTGTACCTCGTGGACTCCGTCCTGATGCCGCCCATGTGACCAGGTGACACAGTGGCGTCGATGACGACCACGACCGAGGATGCCCTGGTCGCCGCTGCGGGCGGCGACCAGGGCGCCTTCGCGTCGTTCTACGACGCGACCTCGACCGCCGTGCACGGCACCGTCCTGCGCGTGCTGCGGGACCGGGCCCAGTCCGAGGAGGTCGTGCAGGAGGTGTACCTGGAGGCGTGGCGGACCGCCGCGCGCTTCGACCCGGCCCGCGGCAGCGCCCGCGGCTGGATCGTCACCATGGCGCACCGGCGGGCGGTGGACCGGGTGCGGGCCGCGGAGGCCAGCTCCCGGCGGGACGAGGTGGTGGGGTACCAGGAGGTCCCCCCGTACGACAGCGTGAGCGAGGAGGTGCAGGTGCTGGTGGAACGTGAAGAGGTGCGCCGCGCCCTGGACTCGCTGACCCCGCTGCAGCGCGAGGCCATCGCCCTGGCCTACTACGGCGGCCGAACCCACCGCCAGATCGCCGACGACCTCGACCTGCCCCTGGGCACGGTCAAGACGCGCCTGCGCGACGGCCTCACCCGGCTGCGCGACACCCTCGGCGTGGTGACCCGGTGACCGGCCGCGAACCCGGCCGCGGCGCCGGCGACGACCCGCTGCTGGCGGCCGCCTGGGCGCTGGACGCCGTGGACGACGACGAGCGCGCCGCCTACGAGCGCCGCCTGCGCGAGCACCCCGAGGAGCGGGCGGACGCCGACGCGCTGCGCGAGGCGGCCTCGCACCTGGCCGACGGCGAGCCCCCGCCGGAGCGGCTGCGCGCCGCGGTGCTGGCCGCCGTCGCCGCCACCGCGCAGGAACGCCCGCACGGGACCGCGCCCGTGGTCGACCCCGTGGTCGACCTCGCCGCCGCCCGCGACCGCCGGGCGGGCCGTCGCGCGGAGCGCCGTCGCGGGCCCTCCCGCTGGAGCGTGCTGGTCGCCGCGGCCGGCGTCGCCGTCGCCGCGGTGGGCGTGGGGACGGGGATCGGCCTGGCCCAGCGCGAGCAGGCGCCGGTCCTCAGCGCCGAGCAGCTCGCCCGTCAGCAGGTGACCGACCTGCTCGCCGTGCCGGGGGCGACGGTCGCGACGCTGACGACCACCGCGGGGGGCACCGCGACCCTCGTGCGCGCCGACGGCCGGCTGGGGGTCGTGGCCGCCGGTCTGCCCGCGGCGGGGGCCGGCAAGGGCTACCAGGTGTGGCTGGGCACCGGCGACCACTTCGACTCGGTGGGGATGATGGACCTGTCCGGGGACGGCGGCACCGCGATGGTGCTGGACCCCGGCCCGGCCACCGCGCTCGGCATCACCGTCGAACCGGCGGGCGGTTCCCCGCAGCCGACCACGACGCCGGTGCTGCTCGCGCCGCTGACCGCCTGAGGGCGGCCCCGGCCGGGAGGCGGTGCGGGAGAAGGGACTCGAACCCTCACGCCCGGAGGCACAGGAACCTAAATCCTGCGTGGCTGCCAGTTACACCACTCCCGCTCGCGGGCCAGACTACTGGCCCGCGGCGTCCAGCCCGAGGTCCCGGCGCAGCTTCGCGACGTGCCCGGTGGCCTTCACGTTGTACTGCGCCAGCTCCACGACCCCCTGCGGGTCCACGACCACGGTCGAGCGGACCACCCCGACCGAGGTGCGGCCGTAGTTCGTCTTCTCGCCCCACGCGCCGTACGCCTCCAGCACGGAGTGGTCGGGGTCGGACAGCAGCTTGAAGGTCAGGCCGTCCCGCTCGGCGAACTGCGCGAGCTTGTCGACGGGGTCCTTCGAGACGCCCACGACGGTGTACCCGGAGGCGTTCAGCGCGTCGAGGGAGTCGCGGAAGTCGCAGGCCTGCGTGGTGCACCCCGGCGTCATCGCGGCCGGGTAGAAGTACACGACGACGTGCCGGCCGGTGCCGGCCAGCAGGTCGCCCAGCGCGACCGTGGACCCGTCGTGGGCGGTCAGCGTGAAGTCGGGGGCCCGGTCACCGGGGGCGAGACGCGTCATGGACGGCGACGATAGCCCCGCCGCGCCCGGCTCCGAGCCCCCACCGGGAGGCGAGGGCCGGTCTCGGGTACGGTTCGCGGGACGTCCTAGCAAGTCGGGGCAACTCAGCGTGATTCAGTCAGGGTGATTCAGGAGGTGGCCGTGGCGGCCAGCGACGGCAAGGCCGAGATCACGACCAGCGACCCGCGCGCCCTCGAGCGCGAGGTCGAGGCGCGTCGTGCCCAGCTCGCGGGCACCATCGACGAGCTGACCTCCCGGCTCGCCCCGGCCTCGATCGCCCAGCGGTCGCTGTCCACCGCGCGCGGCCGCGTCGAGGGGTTCGTCTTCGACCACCGCGGTGGTCTGCGCGTCGAGCGCGTCGCCGCCGTCGGCGTGGCCGTCCTGGGCGTCACGACGTTCCTGGTGGTCCGCGCCGTCCGCAAGCGCCGCTGACCGGTGTCCGCCGCCGACCAGCTGCCCGTCCGGATGCTGCACGACCGCGTGCTGGTGCTCCCGGACGACGCCGCCGAGCGCAAGTCCTCGGCGGGCATCCTCATCCCCGCCACGGCCGCCGTCGGCCGCCGGCTCAGCTGGGCCGCGGTGGTGGCCGTCGGCCCGCACGTCCGGCAGGTCGCCACCGGTGACAAGGTGCTGTTCGACCCCGAGGACAAGGCCGAGGTCGAGCTGCACGGCAAGGGGTACACGCTGCTGCGCGAGCGCGACCTGCACGCCGTCGCCGCGCCGGGCGACCCGGACGGCGGGACCGGGCTGTACCTCTGAACCGGTACTCCCCGCTGGACGTCCCCGGCCCGCTGCCCTGGGACATGGTGCGCTCGGTGCCGCGGATCGTGCGGGCCCCGCACCTCTTCCTCACCGACGTCACCGCCCGGCACGGCCGCGCGGCGGCCATCCCGATGCCCCGCACCCCCGTGCTGGTGCTGGCCGACCCCGCCGGGGTCCGCCGGGTGCTCGTCGAGAACGCCCGCGGCTACGGCAAGGCGACGGTCCAGTACTCGGCCCTGGCCACCGTCACCGGGCCCGGGCTGCTCGCGGGGGACGGCCCCCGGTGGCGGGCCCACCGCCGCGTCGTCCAGCCCGCCTTCCACCACGGCGGCCTGCGCGACGTCGCCCAGCACGCCGTGCACGCCGGCCTGCGGCTGGCCGCCGAGGCCGACGCCCTGCCCGCCGGGACCCCGATGGAGGTCCTGGACGCCACCTCCCGCGCCGGGCTGGAGGTCGTGGGCCACACCCTCGCCGCCGCCGACCTGTCGGCCGACGCGCCGCTGCTGGTCGAGGCCGTGGGCCGCGCGCTGGAGGTCGTCGTGCGGCGCGCCGCCAGCCCCGTCCCCGCCACCTGGCCCACCCCCTCGCGCCGCCGCCTGGCCCGCGCGGTCGCCACCGTCGACGAGGTCTGCGCCCGCATCGTGCAGCGGCGGGCCGAGCGCGACCTCGACGACCCCCGCGACCTGGTCGGCCTCATGCTGGCGGCCGGGATGGACGACCGGCAGGTCCGCGACGAGCTGGTGACCTTCGTGGTCGCCGGGCACGAGACCGTCGCCAGCTCCCTGACCTGGACCCTGCACCTGCTGTCCCGCCACGCCGGCGCCCTGGACCGGGCGCGGGCCGAGGCCGCCGCGCTCGGCGGCGTCCCGACGTGGGACGACCTGCCGCGGCTGCCGTACCTGCGCGCCGTCGTCGACGAGGCGCTGCGGCTGTTCCCCCCGGCCTGGGTCATCACCCGCGCCGCGCTCGCCGACGACGAGGTCGCCGGGGTGCGGGTCCCGGCGGGCACCCTCGTCATCGTCTGCACGTGGGCGCTGCACCGCGACCCCGAGCTGTGGGAGGCGGCGGGGGAGTTCCGCCCCGAGCGGTTCCTCGACGGCGGCCGGCACGACCACTACGTGCCGTTCGGGGCGGGCCCGCGGCTGTGCATCGGCCGCGACCTCGCGCTGGTCGAGGAGGTGCTGGTCCTGGCGGCGCTGCTGCGCACCCACACCGTGCGCCCGGCGGGCCCGGAACCGGCGGTGGACGCGCTGGTGACGCTGCGGCCCCGCGGCGGCCTGCCGCTGCACGTCGAGCGGGTTGCTCCCGACGGGTGATCCTGCGCCCGGACCCTCAACCCCGCGGCGTGGGCGGCCGATGGTCCGGCACGGTCCGGCGGAGGACCGCTGAGCAACGGTGCTGAGGAGGAATCCGTGAGAGCGCTCCACCAGGTCCTGAGGGACCTCGAGTTCGCCGCCCACCAGGGACTGCTGACGCCGTCGTACCTGGACTCCTACGCCGCGCGCCACGGGGAGGGGGTGCTCGCGCTGTACGCCCTCGCCGCGCGCCACGGCCTGCCCGTCGCGCCCGAGGAGGGCCGCAACGAGCACCTCGCCGAGGTCAGGGAGTGGCACGGGGAGGTGGACGTGGCGGCGGTCGAGCGGGCGCTGGACGCCCGCAGCGCCGCCGTGGTCCGCGACGTCCACGCGGCCGCCGAGGACGGCCGGCCCGCCGTGCTGCGCAAGCGCGGCCGGTCGTCGTCCTACCCGGTGCTCAGCGGCTGAGCCGCCGGCCGGGCCGCCGGGGCCGTCAGGGCATCTCCATCGTCTCGGCCCGGCGGACCTCCGCCAGGGCCGCGTCGAGGGCGCGCCGCAGGGGGCGCCCCGGCCCGGTCGCCAGGTCGTGCACCAGCAGCAGCGAGTGCTGCAGCACGAGGGCGTGACCGAGCCGGGGGACCTCCTCGGGGTCGGGGTGCTCACCCAGGGCCGCGGTCAGGACGACGACGAGGATGCGCGGGTCGAGCGCGTCGAACCACTGCGCCCCCCGCGCGGTCGCGGCGACCGCGTCCCGCAGGTCGTCGGCGTCGAGGCCGTCGGGGTGGCGCTCCTCCAGGGCGCGGCGCAGGACCCAGCCCAGGACGACCCGGGCCTGCTCGGCGTCGAAGCGGGCCAGGTCGGCGCTCGCCCCGGCGAAGGCCCCGGCGTCCCCGACGGCCTCGACGGAGCGGGTGACCAGGCGGAGCAGCAGGGCGGGATCGGTGGGGCGCACCGGCACATCATCACCCGCGGTCACCGGCGCGGTTAGCCTGCGCCGGTGACCCTGGAACGCGTCCCGGACCTGACCTCGCTGCGGCTGCTGGTCGCGGTCGTGGAGGCCGGGTCCATCGGGCGCGGGGCCCGGGCCGTGGGCCTGACGCAGCAGGCGGCCTCGGACCGGTTGCGGGCCATGGAGTCCCAGGTGGGGGTGGCGCTGCTGCACCGCAGCCGCCAGGGGTCGGCGCCGACGGCGGCGGGCACGGTCCTGGCCGGCTGGGCGCGGCGGCTGCTGGAGGTCGCCACGGAGGTCGCCGAGGGCATCGGCACGCTGCGCGCCGACCGCGCGGCGCGGGTGCGGGTGGCCTCCAGCATGACGATCGCCGAGCACCTGCTCCCGCGCTGGCTGCTGGTGCTGCGCCAGCGCGCCGAGGCGGCCGGGACGCCACCGCACGCGGTCGAGCTGGTGGCGACGAACTCGGTGCGGGTGCTGGCCGCGGTCGCCGACGGCGAGGCCGACCTGGGGTTCGTGGAGGGGCCGGCGGTGCCGCGCGGGGTGCGCAGCCGCGAGCTGCTGGACGACCACCTCGTCGTGGTGGTCGCTCCGGCGCACCCGTGGACCCGGCGCCGGCGGCCCGTCGAGGCGGCCGAGCTGGCCGCCACCGCGCTGGTCTCGCGGGAGACCGGGTCCGGCACCCGCGACGTCCTGGAGCGGGCGTTCGCGGTGGCCGGTGTCGTCCCGGTGCCCCCCGCGGTGGAGCTGACGACCGCGACGAGCGTGCGCGAGGCCGTCCGCGCCGGGGCCGGGGTGGCGGTGCTCAGCCGCCTGGCGGTGGCCGACGACCTCGACGCGGGGCGGCTCGGGGTCGTCGCGGTCGCCGGGCTGGACCTGCGCCGGACGTTGCGCGCGGTGTGGACGGGCCCGGCGCGGATGCCGCCGGGCCCGGCCCGTGAACTGCTGGAGGTGGCCTCCGTCAGCAGGTCAGCCCGTCCTGCAGGGCCGTCAGGTTCTGCCGCATGAGGCTCAGGTAGTCCTCGCCCTGGTCCACCCGCTCGACGGGGTGCAGCACGGAGGTCCGCACGCCCAGCTCGGTGGCGAGCTTCTCGGCCACGGCCGGGTTGGCGCTCGCCTCGAAGAAGATGGTCCGCACGGAGTTCTCCCGGGCCACGTCCAGGACGTCGCGGACGCGGGCGGGGGAGGGCTCGACGGACGGGTCGATCCCGGCGATCCCGATCTGGCGCAGGCCGTAGCGGTCGGCGAGGTACCCGAACGCCTCGTGCGAGGTGACGAGGGCGGCGTCGCGGCAGGGGGCCAGGGCGGCGGCGTAGTCGGCGTCGAGGTCCGTCATCTCCTGCCGCAGGGCCGCCGCACCGGCCCGGTAGGCCTGCTCGCCGGAGGGGTCGACCTCGGTGAGCTCGTCGGCGACGTCGTCGCCGAGGTCGGCCATCAGCGTCGGGTCGAGCCAGAAGTGCGGGTCCCGGTCGAGGTCGGCGTAGGTGGCGGCGTCGACGAGGTGCTCGGGCGGCCGGGAGGACAGGGCGGCGTCGACGGCGGGCTGCATCGAGGACAGGTGCACCACCACGTCGGCGTCCACGAGGTCGGCCAGCTGCCGGGTCGACACGTCGGCGTCGTGGCTGTCGGCGCCGGGGGTGACGATGTTGCCGACGTCGGCGCGCTCGCCCGCCACGGCGGCCGCGACGTACTCCAGCGGGTGCGAGGTCGTCACGACCGACAGGCGCCCGTCCGGCTCGCCGGCCGCGGGGGACCCGCAGCCGGCGAGCAGGACGAGGGCGGCGCCGGCCCCCAGGAGGGGGAACCTCACTCGGTGACCTCGCCGGGGACGGCGGTGAGCTCGTTCGGGGTCACCTTCAGCGTGCCGCTGGCGTAGACCTCGCCGGTCTCGATGTCGACCGCGTGGATCTCCTTCGTGGCGGGTTCGGTGACGTACGCGGTGCCGTCCAGGGTGAACACCTGCGGCTGCGGGGCCTGCCAGTCCTCCTGGACCTCCCACGGGTCGACGACCGGGGTGGACCGCACGACGGTGCCGGCGGCGGTGTCGATGAGGTGCAGCTGCCCGTCGGTGCCGAGCACGACGCCCTCGCCGTTCTCGCCGCGGCCCAGGGACCGGTACCAGTAGGAGGTGCCGCCGGGCAGTTCCACGAGGCGCAGGGTGGCGGTGGTGGTGTCGATGAGCGAGACGCGCGTGGTGAGGTCGATCTCGGCGTCGGGGTTCGACTTGTAGTCGCCGAGGACGATCGGGGACTCGTCGGTGCCCCACTGGTTGCCGATGCGGCCGTAGGCGTCGGGGCTCTGGACCTTGGTGATCTCGGTGCCCTTGACGATGAGGACGCCGTCGCTGCAGCCGATGACGACGGTCTCGTCCGCGGCGACGGTCTCGCCGTGGGTGTTGGGGCACTGGTCGTTCGCGGCGATCTGCTGGTCCTGCGCGTCGAGGACGCGGATGCCCGTCCGGGCCTCCTCGGTGCCCTCGGTGACGACCAGCGAGCCGTCGGAACGCTCGACGGCGACGCCGTGGTGGGCGGCCGGGGTCTTGTACTCGCGGGCCTCGCCCTCCTTCACGGCGTCGTGGCCGACGTGCTCGGAGTCGAACGACACGACCTCGCCGGTGCCGTCGTCGAAGAGGGTGGTCTTGCCGGCGTGCCGGACGACGTGGCCGGGCTTCTCGGCGTCGTACACCACCTCGGTGTCGTGCGGCTCGCCGGTGTAGTAGTGCGCGTGGTCGCCGTGCGGCTCGCTCCAGGCGCCGGCGTCGACGACGTGGAAGCCGCCGGCGGCGGACACCATGACGTGCCGGCCGTCGCCGGCGGGGTTGAGGCGGGCGAAGCCGTCGAACGGCAGGTCGGCCAGCACCTCGAAGGTCGCGGCGTCGAGGACCTGGACGCCACCGTCGTAGCTGACGGCGACGCGGGCCTTGGCGGCGCCGACCTCGGTGGCCTCGGTCTCGGCGGCGTGGCCGTCCCCGGCGGTGGCGGCCGGGGCGGCGGGGGTCTCCGCGGAGCTGCCGCCGCAGGCGGCGAGCAGGGTCAGGGAGAGAGGGAGGGCGGTCAGGACGAGCAGCGGGCTGCGGCGCACGGGGGGTCCAACCTGGTCGGGAGCTGTGAACGAGGCGTACCGTAACACGACTGAGAACCGTTACCAGTACCATCGTGGTGGGCGCCGCGCGGACGGCTGATCGTCTCCGGATGAGAAGCGGGCCGGTCTGTGGTGGGGTGAGGTCCGTGGACGAGACCGACGTGACCGCTGAGATCGCCGAACTGATCGAGCACGAGCCGAGCGAGATCACGTACGACGAGCAGCGATACCCCGCCAGGCCGCGGTCGTTGCGGCGCCCGCGCCCGCAGGCCCGCCTGCGCGGCACCGACGCCCCGCCGCGGCCCTCCGCGGGGGAGGGGGCGGCCGACGGGTCGAACCCGGAGTACGTCCGGTGGCTCCTGGCCCAGTCCATGCTGGCCGACGCGCACAAGATCAGCCGGCAGTTCTCCGGCCAGTCGATCATGTGGCAGAACCCCTACGCCAAGCCCGACCCCCGGCGCGCGGTCGACACGGCGGCCGTCTGGTTCACCGCGTACCCCATCTCGCTGGTGACCCGGCCGGGACGGTCCTTCCTCGGGTCCCTGGGCGACCCCGAGCTGTGGGAGGCGTTCCAGCGCATCGGCATCGACGCCGTCCACACCGGCCCGGTCAAGGCCGCCGGCGGCCTCGACGGCTGGCGGCAGACCCCCAGCGTCGACGGCCACTTCGACCGCATCTCCACCGAGATCGACCCCATGTTCGGCACCGAGGGGGAGTTCCGGCACCTGTGCGAGGTCGCGGCCGCCCACGACGGCAGCGTCATCGACGACATCGTCCCCGGCCACACCGGCAAGGGCGCCGACTTCCGGCTCGCCGAGATGGCGTTCCAGGACTACCCCGGGATCTACCACATGGTGGAGATCCCGGCCGAGCACTGGGACCTGCTGCCGGAGGTCCCCCCGGGCCACGACGCGGCCAACCTCGACGCGACCTCCGAGGCGGCCCTGTCCGAACTCGGCTTCATCATCGGGCAGCTGCAGCGCGTCATCTTCTACGCCCCCGGCATCAAGGAGACGAACTGGTCGGCGACCCGCGCCGTCGAGGGCGTCGACGGCGTGACCCGCCGCTGGGTCTACCTGCACTACTTCAAGCAGGGGCAGCCGTCGGTGAACTGGCTCGACCCCTCCTTCGCCGGGATGAAGCTCGTCATCGGCGACGCGCTGCACTCCCTGGGCGACCTCGGCACCAGCGCGCTGCGGCTGGACGCCAACGGTTTCCTCGGCGTCGAGAAGAGCGTCGAGGGCCCGGCCTGGTCCGAGGGGCACCCCCTGTCGGAGGCCGCCAACCACCTCATCGCCGGGATGGTCCGCAAGGTCGGCGGGTTCACGTTCCAGGAGCTGAACCTCACCATCGAGGACATCCGCGACACCTCCGAGGTGGGCGCGGACCTGTCCTACGACTTCATCACCCGGCCCGGGTGCCAGCACGCCGTCGCGACGGGGGACACCGAGTTCCTGCGCCTGTGCCTGCGCGAGGCCCTCGCGCTCGGCGTCGACCCCGCCTCCCTGGTGCACGCCCTGCAGAACCACGACGAGCTCACCTACGAGCTCGTGCACTGGGCCACCCGGCACGCCGAGGACGAGTACGAGTACCACGGCGCCAAGATCACGGGCGGGGCGCTGGCCGAGCGGATCCGCGCCGACCTCGTCGAGAAGCTGACGGGGGAGAACGGCCCCTACAACCTCGTCTTCACCACCAACGGGATCGCCTGCACGAGCGCCAGCGTCATCGCCGCCAGCCGGGGGCACCGCGACCTCGACGAGCTCGGCGAGGAGGACGTGGAGCAGATCAAGCGGGCCCACCTGCTCATGGCGATGTTCAACGCCTGGCAGCCCGGGGTGTTCGCGATGTCCGGCTGGGACCTGCTCGGCATGCTCCCGCTGCCGGTCGAGAGCGTGAAACCCCTGCTCAGCTCCGGGGACACCCGGTGGATCGAGCGCGCCGGGCACGACCTCATGGGCGTCGCGCCCGAGGCCACGACGTCCGCCTCCGGCATGCCCGTCGGCCGGTCGCTGTACGGGACGGTGCCCGAGCAGCTCGCGGACGAGAACTCCTTCGCGCACCGGCTGCGGGAGATCCTCGAGGTCCGCCGCGACCACCGCATCGCCACGGCCCGGCAGATCGACATCCCGCCCGTCGCGCACCCGAGCATGCTGGTGATGGTCCACGAGCTGGACCCCGCCGACCACGCCGGCCGGCCCGCCCTGCAGGTCACCGTCCTGAACTTCGGGGCCGAGACCATCGAGGGGTCGGTGCGGTCGGAGTTCTTCACCCCGCGGGTCCCCGTCGTCGACCTGTCCACCGGCTCCGAGATCGGCTGGGTCGACGACCTGAAGAGCTTCGGGGTCTGGCTGGCGCCCTACGCCGGGATGTCGCTCCTGCTCTGCGAGAAGGGCCCCGAGGAGGAGATCAGGCGTCCAGAGGGACGTTGAACGGCGTGACGATCTGGATGGGGGACGCCGTCCCGACGAGCTCGGAGCGCGTGTAGGGGGCCTGCAGGAGCATCCGACACGCGTGCCGGCAGTCGCTGCGCAGGTCGTGGTGCAGCACGGCGGACAGCTCGCCGTGCCGCAGCAGGTCGGCGTTCTCCCCGTCCAGGTCGTGCGCGACGAAGGCGACCGGCCGGGGGGGCCCCCCCGCCCCCCCCCCCCCCCCCCCCCCCCCCCCCCCCCCCCCCCCCCCCCCCCCCCACCACCCCCCCACCCCCCCGCCCCCCCCCCCCCCCCCCCCCCCGCCGCGTTGCCGCCGGCCCCGGCGCACATCGAGTACACGGCCCGCAGCTCGGGGCGCCCGCCGAGCACCCCCACCACGGCGTCCTCCAGGACGACCGGGTCGCGGTCGTCGTCGACGACGTCGACCACCGGCCGGACCGACCCCTCCAGCTGCGCCAGGGCCGCCTCGAAACCCCGCCACCGCTCCCGCTCGGAGTCCTGCGGCTGGAGGCTGCGCACCACCAGGACCGTCTCGGCCGGGTCCGGCACCCACTGGGTCAGCAGGTACGCCGCCGTCGCCCCGGCGCCGCGGTTGTCGGCGCCGACGTACCCGCGCCGGCTGCTGCCGGGCAGGTCGCTGGCCAGGGTCACCACCGGGATGCGGGCCTGCGCCAGCGCGTGGACGGCCTCGCGGACCACCGGCAGGTCCGGGGACTGGAGCACGACGCCGTTGGACCCCGTCCGCAGGACCCGCGCGAGCTCGGCGGCCACCCAGTCGCCCCCGGCGCCGGAGGAGGTGTGGAACCGCGCGCGGACGGTGGCCGGGTGCAGCGCGGGCAGTTCGACCTCCAGGGCCTGCCGCACGGCGTCGGCGAAGCGCCGCGGCGCCGCCATGACGACGTCGAACATCACCGTCCGCCCCGTGAGCCGCACCTGGGACCGCTGCCGCTCGAGGTCCTCGACCGCGCGCCGCACCTGCTCGACCGTCGCGGCCCGCACCCCGGGCCGCTCGTGGAGCACCCGGTCGACGGTCGCCTCGGACAGCCCCGCCTGGACGGCGATGTCCCGCACGCTGAACTTGCGTCTCACCACCGGATGTTCCCACGGTCACCCGGATGCGCGTGGCAGGCGGGTGGTGGTCCCCCGATCCGGCGCCCGGGCCGCCGGGCCGGCCCTACCGTCGTCCCGAACGTCCCCGACCCGAAGGAGAACCGCCGTGGCAACCGTCGGCGCTGAACTGTCCACCCTCGCCAGCCTGCACCGCACCTTCAACCAGAAGGCGCAGGAGGCCCTGGACATCAAGAGCACCGTCGAGTCGGGGGTGAACTCCGCGGTCTGGACCGGCACCTACTCCGAGCAGTTCCGCACGGCGTGGCAGGAGTACAAGCAGAACCTCGACAAGCTGAACCTGGCCCTGCTCGACGCCGCGCGCGACGTGCAGAGCAACCACAACAACATCGCCGCCGCGACCGGCGAGGGCGACCGCATCTGACGTGGCCGGCGGCGGGGGTCACATGAGCACCGACGACAGCAGCAGGCTCGTCTCGGAGTTCACGACGCCGTCGACCGACCGGATGCGCCCCAGCGTCCGGTCGAAGTCGGCCAGGGACGTCGTGCGGATCTCCGCCACCAGGTCCCACCCGCCGTTGGTCGTGTGCAGCGACACGACCTCCGGCAGGCCGCGCAACCGCTGGATCACCCGGTCGGTCGCCCGGCCCTCCAGCTCGATGAACGACACGGCCCGGACCTCGCCCTCGGCCCCCTCGCGCACCCGCGCGGTGAAACCCAGGATCGTGCCGTTCGCCTGGAGCCGGGCGATCCGGTGCGTCACCGTGGCCCGGGTCACGCCGAGGCGGCGGGCCAGCGAGGCGGCGGGTTCGCGCGCGTCGGTGCGCAGCGCGGCCAGCAGCCGGCGGTCCAGGTCGTCGAGGTCGGCCATGACCGGAATCTAGGCGATGTGCTCGGTCGCCGTGCCCGATCCGGGCGATCGTGGGCCGCGGATCGCCCGGTTCGGAGGTTGTCCGGGCCCACGGGCCGTTCCTAGCCTCGGCGCATGCAGTTCTTGAGCGTGCGCAACGCAGCCCGGTGGGTGACGGCCACCGGCCCCGAGACCGTCCTGGCCGGGCTCGTCGACGCGCTGGAGCGCGACGTCCGCCGCTGGCCGGAGTTCGAGCGGACCCCGCGGCTGGCCGCGCACAGCGACGTCGGCGTCATCGAGCTGATGCCCACCACCGACGGCGACCAGTACGCGTTCAAGTACGTCAACGGCCACCCGGGCAACCCCGCCCACGGGTTGCCGACCGTCGCGGCGTTCGGCGTGCTGGCCGACGTCCGCACCGGGTACCCGACGTTCCTGGCGGAGATGACGCTGCTGACGGCGCTGCGCACGGCCGCCACGTCCGCCCTGGCCGCCCGCTGGCTGGCCCCGCCGGGGGTCGACGTCATGGCGATGGTGGGCACCGGGTCGCAGGCGGAGTTCCAGGCCCTGGCGATGCGGTCCCAGCTCGGCGTGCGCCGGCTGCGCGTCGTCGACGTCGACCCGCGGGCGGTCGAGAAGTTCGTGCGCAACCTGGCCCCGCTGGGGTTCGAGGTCGAGGTCTGCGCCTCGGTGGCCGAGGCCGTGCGCGGGGCGGGGCTGGTGACGACGTGCACGGCCGACAAGCAGAACGCCACGGTCCTGCACCTGGAGGACCTGACGCCCGGGGCGCACGTCAACGCCATCGGCGGCGACTGCCCGGGCAAGACCGAGCTCGACCCGCGGATCCTCGACCACGCCGACGTCGTGGTGGAGCACGCCCCGCAGACGCGCGTGGAGGGGGAGGTCCAGCAGCGCCCGGCCGACTTCCCCGTCACCGAGCTGTGGCGGGTGGTGCGCGGGGAGCGGCCGGGCCGGACGTCCCCCACCCGCACGACGGTCTTCGACTCGGTGGGGTTCGCGATCGAGGACTTCTGCGTCCTGGTGCACGCCCGCGACGCCGTCCGCGGCACGCCGTTCGTCGAGGACGTCGACCTCGTCGCCACCCCGGAGGACCCCAAGGACCTCTTCGGGATGCTCGGAGCCCCCCTCCCGGTGTGACCCGGTGCGACCCGGTGCGACCGGGTGCCAGTGGTGCGCGAACCGTTCGCGCACGAACGGGTAACCTGGGGGGATGACGACCGAGCAGACCACCGACCCGCTCGCCCTCGAGCGGCAGGTCTGCTTCGCCCTCGTGGTGGCGGCCCGCACCGTCCTGTCCGTCTACCGGCCGGTCCTGGAGCCGCTGGGCCTGACCCACCCGCAGTACCTCGTGATGCTCGCCCTGTGGGGCCGGGAGCCGATGTCGGTGCGCGAGCTGAGCGAGACCCTCCAGCTCGACCCGCCGACCCTGTCCCCGCTGCTCAAGCGCCTGGAGGCGGGCGGGCTGCTGGAGCGCCGGCGGCTGCCGGAGGACCAGCGGACGCTGGCGGTGACCCTCACCGACGCCGGCTGGGCCCTGCGGGAGCGGGCGCTGGAGGTGCCCGGCCGCGTCGTCGAGGCGCTCGGCGTGGACGTCGCCGAGCTCGAACGGCTGCGGGACGGGCTGACGCAGGTCATCGACGCGGCGACCGGTCGAGGTCGGTGACCCGCAGGCCCAGCAGCGACAGGGCCAGCTCGCAGAACGTCGAGTCGGCCCAGGAGAACCACTCCCGCGTCCACCGCGAGGGGTCGTCGACGTGGAAGCCCTCGTGCACGCGGCCGGTGCCGTCGTCGCAGTCGGCCACCAGCCGCAGCGTGCGCACGGCCTCCTCCGGCGACCCGCTCGTCAGGGCCTGCACGCACAGCGCGATCGGCCACACGTAGCGGTCCGGGGTGTGCGGGCTGCCGATGCCGGTCGCCGCCGTGCCCCGGTGGAACCACGGGTTGGCGTCCGAGAGCACCAGCGCGCGCGTCGCCACGTAGAGCGGGTCGTCCGCGGCGCACGCCCCCAGCAGCGGCAGCGACAGCAGGCTCGGCACGTTCGCGTCGTCGGCCAGCAGGTGGTGGCCCAGTCCGTCGACCTCGTAGGCCCAGACCCGGCCGTGGTCGGGGTGGTCCACGACCCCGTGCGCGGCGACGCCGGCCCGCAGCTGCCCGGCCAGGTCCTCGGCGTCCCGCGCCAGGGCGGGGTCGGCGAAGACCTCCCGCGCGAAGGTCGCCACGTGGTCCAGGGCGCGCGCGGCGAACAGGTTCGCCGGGACGTTGTACCCGTACTCGCACGCGTCGTCGCTGGGGCGGAAGCCGGACCACGTCATGCCGGTGCGGGCCACCGGCGTGCCCAGCCCGTCGCGGTCCAGGGTCTCGCTGCGCAGGTCCGTGGGCCGCACGAAGCGGTAGGGGGAGCGCTTCTCGTGGTCCTGCTCCAGCCGCCACAGGTCGACGACCGCGCGCATCGCGGGGTGCGCGTCCGGCCCGAGCAGGTCGTCGCGGCCGCTGGCGCGGCGCAGCCGGTGGGCCAGCAGCACCGGGAAGGCCAGCGAGTCCACCTCGTACTTGCGCTCCCACAGCCACGGGTCGTCGCTGGAGTCGCCCGGTTCGTGGCAGCGGCCGGTGGGGCCGTCGTTGAAGGCGTTGGCGTACGGGTCGTGCCGGATCGCGGCGAACTGGGTGCGCAGGACGCCGGCGATGACGTCGACCAGGGCGGGCGCCCGGTCCAGCAGCAGCAGGTAGGTCTGCCACTGCGCGGTCGAGTCGCGCAGCCACATGGCCGGGATGTCGCCGGTGACGACGAAGACGGTGCCGTCGGGGCGGACGGTGGGGGTGCGCTCCACGGTCTCGCGCAGGGCGCGCGCGAAGACCGCACCCACCCGCTCACCCGCCCGCCGGGTCACCCGGTCGGTCAGGTCGTCCACCAGCGCCGTCGGCAGCAGTTCGTCCACGGCGCCACTGTAGAGGCTGTCTGGGAACGATCTCAGGCGATCGCGCGATCCGCCCCGGACCGGGCCGACCCGGGGAGTTCGCGCGGCGTTCAGCCGGTCTCCCCCCGGCGGGACCTGCCGCGGCCCCCACCCGCCCCCCACCCTGGGGGCCGTGCGAGTAGCGATCGTCACCGAGTCCTTCCTGCCTCAGGTCAACGGGGTGACCGGCTCCGTCCTGAAGGTCGTCGACCACCTGCGGGCGCAGGGGCACCAGGCGCTCGTCGTCGCCCCCGGCCCCGGCCCGTCCCACCACGCCCCCTCCACCGGCGGCCCCGTCCGCGTCGTCCGCATCCCCTCCGCCCCGCTGCCGGGCTACGCCGAGCAGCGGGTCGCGGTCCCCGGGTTCCGCCTCGCCCAGGCCCTGCACGACTTCCGCCCCGACGTCGTCCACCTCGCCGCCCCCGCCGTCCTCGGCGCGCAGGCCGCCACCCTGGCCCAGCGGGCGGGCGTCCCCGCGGTCGCGGTCTACCAGACCGACCTGCCCGGCTACGCCCGGCGGTACGGCTGGCACGGCGCGTCGCAGGCGGTGTGGGGCTGGCTGCGGCGCGTCCACGAGATGGCCGCCCGCACCCTCGCCCCGAGCCGGCACGCCTGCGCCGAACTCGTCGCGCACGGTTTCCCCGACGTCTCGCGCTGGCCCCGCGGCGTCGACGTCGAGCGGTTCCACCCGCGCTTCCGCGACGACGACCTGCACCGACGGTTCGCCCCGCGCGGCGAACTCCTCGTCGGGTACGTGGGACGGCTGGCGAAGGAGAAGGAACTCGACCTGCTGCGGTCGGTGCACGCCGTGCCCGGGGTCCGCCTCGTCGTCGCCGGCCACGGCCCGCAGCGCGCGCACCTGCGCCGGGTCCTGCCCGGCGCGCGGTTCCTCGGGATGGTGGGCGGCCGGGAACTGTCCCGGGTGTTCGCCTCGCTCGACGTGTTCGTGCACACCGGCCGGCACGAGACGTTCTGCCAGACCGCCCAGGAGGCCCTGGCCAGCGGCGTCCCCGTCGTGGCTCCCGCCGCGGGGGGACTGCTCGACATCGTCGACCCCGGCGTGAACGGGGTGTTCTTCACCCCCGGCGACCGGCGGGGGCTGCGGGAGGCCGTGGAGGGTTTCCGCGACGACGGCGCCGCCCGCGCCGCCCTGGCCGGCCGTGCCCGCGCCTCCGTCGCCGGTCGCGACTGGCACTCGGTGGGGCAGGACCTGCTGGCGAACTACCGGGCGATCGCCGCCTGAGAGGACTGCCGTCCGCCCCCGGCGGGGGAGGTGTAACAACCGCGTCCCCCGTCGCGTCCTCCCACCGACGGAGCCGGGACCGCAGTCAGCGGGCCCGAACCACCGTCCTGGTCCGAGAGGCACGAGCACCATGAACTCCCAGCACTCCAAGGTCCTCACCGCCGGTGTCCTGACCGCCGCCGCCCTGCTCGGCGGGGCCGGGGTCGCCGCCGCGGCCGGCCCGGTCACCGGCACCGGCACCGGCTCGGGCGCGAACGGCGTCCCGGCGCAGACCGTCATCCACTTCGCCAAGGGTGCGACCTCCGCCTCGGTCAGCGGGAAGGTCGGGCCGGGGGAGGACGACCGGTACGTCTTCGACGCCAAGGCCGGGCAGACCGCCCACATCCACCTGGCCCGTTCCACCAGCGCCCAGACCTGGACGCTGGTCGGTCCCTCGGGCCCGGCGGTGCACGACGCGCACAGCCCGCGCCAGTCGGACTTCACGTACCGGCTGCCCGAGAGCGGGCGGTACTACGTCGACATCGTCTCCACCCGGCCCTCCAGCTACCGGCTGGACCTGTCCATCCCCGCCACCGGCAAGCCCGCCAAGCCCGCCAAGCCCGCCACGGGCAACGGTGGTGGGGTCCACGGGAACCTGCCGGTGGTGGCCGAGGCCACGAAGATCGACTTCGCCCCCGGGCGCACCAGCGCCACGGTGACCGCGACGGTCGGACCGCAGGACCGCGCGGCGTACACGTTCTCCGCCAAGGCCGGCCAGCGCGCCCGGATCCAGCTGGACGGTTCCTCCACGGGGACGTTCACGCTGATCGCCCCCGACGGCACCCCGCTGCACACCACGCACAGCCGCAACCAGTCCGACGTCACCATCACCCTGCCGGCGTCGGGTCTGTACCGCGTCGACCTCGCCGACGACGTCCACACCGGGTCCCAGCAGCTCACCCTCGGCATCCGCTGACAGGGGGAGCACGGGGAACCTACGCTGGTTCCCCGTGCCCCTGCGTCGCGCGTTCCGCGCCCTGCTCGCCGTCCCCCTGCTGTCGGTGGCCCTCGCGGCCCCGGCGGCGGCCGGACCGGGTTTCGCGCCCGACGAGCCGATGTTCCGGCTCGGCGGCGCCGACCGCTTCGAGACCGCCGCGATCACCGCCCGGGACGCGTTCCCCGACGGTTCGGACGTCGCGGTCGTCGCCAACGGCTGGCGCACCGTCGACGCGCTCACCGGCACCTACCTCGCCGGGCTGGAGGACGCCCCCGTCCTGCTCACCGACCGCGACACGGTGCCGGCCGCCACGCTCGCCGCGGCCCGCGACCTGGGGGTGCGGGAACTCCTCGTGCTCGGCGACGAGGTGAGCGTGGGCCCCGGCGCCCTGCGGCAGTTCGCCGACGCGGGGCTGACCGTCCGGGACCGGGTCGCCGGGCGCGACCGCTACGACACCTCCGCGCGGATCGCCGAGTTCGGCGAGGACGCGCCGTCCACGGTGTTCCTGGCCCGCGGCGACGTGCCGGCGGGACAGGTCGCCGCCGACGCGCTCGCCGCGGGACCGTACTCCTTCGACGGGCACCGCCCCGTCCTGCTGACCCCCGCCGGGCAGCTGCCCGCGGAGGTGGCGCAGCTGCTGGCGGACGCGCAGCCGTACACCGTCTACGTCCTGGGGGGCGCGATCTCCGAGGACGTCGTGGCGCAGGTCCGCGCGGTCCTGCCGGGGCAGCGGCGGATCATCCGGGTCGCCGGCGCCGACCGGACGGCGACGGCGACGCTGCTGGCCCGCCAGCACGACGGCCGCGGGTCGTTCGTGCGGAACGCCACGGCCGTCGCGCTGGCCAACGGGTACTCCGTCGACGCCCTCGTCGGCGGGGTGTGGGCCGGTCGCCTCGGCGCGCCGCTGCTGCTGACGGACGGGACCGGCGGCCTCGGGACCGGCACCGAGGAGCACCTCGCCGCGGTGGCGGACCTGCTGCGCAACGGCGTCGTCCTCGGCAGCGAGCGCAGCGTCCCGCAGGCCCTGGCGGTGCGCGCACGGGGCCTCGGCGGGGCCCGGCCCGGTCTCGTCGCCGCCGTCACCGGCGTGGACGTCGCCACCGGCGCCGTCTCCTACCAGGGTGTCGCGCAGTGGCAGCAGCCGCGGGACCGGTTCGCGATCGACGGCCGCCGGGTGAGCCGCGCGGAGTTCGTGGCCGCCGCCCGGGTGGGGGACCGCGTCGTGAAACGGGGCCGCTCGGCCGACCTCAGCGTCGCCGATGACGAGCTGCTGACCACCCGACCGCAGGACTGGACGACCGCGTTCGCCCACCTCACCGGCCCCGGGGAGTTCGCCTTCGTCGAACCCCGCACCGGCCTGGTCCTGCGTCGCGTCGGGCCGGCCGACGTCGCGCCGACGGCGACGTTCACCGTCGACGGGCGACCGGCCGACCGGGCGGGCTTCTCCGCCGACCTGAGCACCGGGGACACCGTCGTCGCGGCGTCCGACGGGTCCCGGTTCAGCCTGGACAACCGGATCGTCCAGGGGACCGTGGTGCGGTTCGACGCGACCGGGTTCTGGCTCGACGTCCTGGACACCGGCGGCAGCGCCCCGCTGTGGTTCCCGCTGCCGGTGGCCGGTGACGAGGTCTTCGTCTCCTCGCAGGAGTCGACCGCCGCCGCGTTCACGGCGGCCCTGCGGGTCGGGCAGTGGGTGGCCGACGAGCGGGTCGGCGGGGTGCACCGGGTCTACGGCTGAGCGGTCGCCGCCCCGATCGCGGCCACCGGCCGCCCGGCCGGCAGCAGCCGCAGCCGCTCCTCCAGCGCCAGCCCGCGCAGGAACACCGACCCGCGGGCCTGCTCCCGCAGCGTCGCGGCGACCGCGTCCAGCAGGGGCTGCCCGACCCCGGCGACCCCGCCGGCGAGGACGATGACGGCCGGGTCGAACGTCAGCGCCAGGGTGCGCACGGCCAGGGCGACCCCGCCGGCCCAGCGGGCCAGCACCGCCCCCGCGGCCCGGTCCCCGGCGGCGGCCGCGGCGAACAAGTGGTCGGCCGAGCGCCCCTCGTCGCCGTGCGGCCAGTCCCGCTGGAGGGCCGAGCCCGCCGCCACGGTCTCCAGGCACCCGCGCTGACCGCAGTTGCACAGGTGACCGGCCGGGTCGAGGGCCAGGTGGCCGATCTCCCCGGCCGCCGAGCGGGACCCGCGCACGAGTTCCCCGCCGACCACGAGCCCGGCGGCCAGCCCGGTGCCCAGCGACAGCAGGGCGAGGTCGCCGTCGGGCGCCAGCAGCGAGTACGCGCCCAGGGCGGCGACGTTGACGTCGTTCTCCACGACGACGGGGACACCGCCCACGGCGACGCTGACGAGCCCGGCCAGGTCGACCGGTTCGGGCCCGAAGCCCAGGTTCACGGCGCTGCGGACGGTGCCGTCGGCGGGGTCCACCAGACCGGGCACGCCGATCCCGATGCCGTCCAGCAGCGCCGGGTCGCCGATCTCCTCCAGGAGCCCGGCCACCACCTCCGAGGCGGTCGTCACGACGTTCTGGACCCCGGCGGGGGTCAGGCGCCGGCCGGTGGCCAGCACCTGGTTCCCCGCCCCGAGGGCGACCCCGTCGATCTTCGTGCCGCCGATGTCCAGACCGATGCGCACGGTCGCGACCTGCGTGAGACCGAGTCCCGTGAGCACGGTCACGGTCAGCTCGCCGCGCGCAGCAGGGCGTGCCGCAGCTGGCCGAACTCGGCGAGGCTGTCGGCGAGCCCGCCCGGGCGCGAGCGCAGCAGCCAGCAGGCGCGCTGCTCCTCCAGCAGCCCGTCGAGCTCGGTCAGCAGACCGGGCGCGGCACCGGCCGCGAAGGAGCCGTCCTCGGTGCGGGCCTGCAGCACCCGCACGGCCAGTTCGCTCAGCCGCAGCGCCTGGGTCAGCTCGCGCACCACGACGTCCCCGTCGGCGGCCGCGGGCTCGGCGGTGCGCAGGTCGGCCAGGCAGGACCGCAGCGACTCCCCGACCGCGGCCAGCGCCTGCGGGGCGGGCACGGCCCACGGCTTGAGCTGGTCCGGCTCGCGCAGCACCAGGCACAGCGGGGAGGCGTTCAGCAGCGGGGTGCCGAGCTGCTGGCACACCTGCCCGGCCCGGACCAGCACGTCGCCGGTGACGCCCGTGGGGTCCAGCAGGAGCCGCTGGGAGAGCACCGCGGCGATGTCGACGTCGCGGTTGTCCTCCAGCGACCAGGACACCGCCCCGCCGAAGAGGGCGGGGCCGAAGGCGACGACGGGCGGGTCCCAGTGGCCGTGGTCGCCCCAGGAGGTGTTCAGGTAGCCCTGCGCGGAGTTCTCCAGGCCGACCTCGGCGGCGTCGACCATGTTCGCGACGGCGTTGTCCCACCGGCCCAGCAGGGAGTTCCAGTTGCTGGCGCCGGGGGCCACCCAGAACGGGACGCCGGCGCCGAGCAGCAGCTTGGCGCGGTCGCGGAAGCCGTCGCGCAGCGCGGTGACGTCGACGCCGAGGGAGCGCCACTCCTGCACCTGCCCGGGGGAGGCGGCGTCGACGACCTCGGCGAGCAGGGCGGGGGAGTCGTACTGCCACACGACGGGGACGGCCCCGGCGGGCACCTTGTCCATCAGCTCGGGGTGGTCGCCGAAGACGTCGGCCCAGAACTCCACGGTGTAGCCGCGGTCCAGCCACGGCTGCATGATCGAGGTGACGTACTCGAAGTAGACGGTGCCGAGCCCGACCTCCTCGGCGCGCTGGGCGCTCTTGCCGGTGCCGAGCTCCCACGGTTCGTCGGCGCCGATGTTGACGCGCTTGGTGCGGAAGTGGGGGACGACGTCCTCCAGCAGGCCCTGCACGAACGCCGCGTTCTCCGGGGTGGGTTCCACGGTGCTCGGGGGCCGGTGCTGGCCGCGCATCGAGAACCCGTCCTCGTTCTCGGCGCGCTTGGCGTGCTCGGGGTGCTTGAGGAAGCGCTCCATGTGCCCGAGGGTGTTCTGGTTGCAGACCAGCTCGATCCCGCGGGAGGCGCACAGGCCGTCGAGCCAGCGCAGGTCGTCGGCGGTCAGCGGGGAGGCGTCCTGCCAGACGGCCTGCTCCCCGGTGAACGCGAACGTGTGCTCGGTGTACAGCTCGAAGGAGTTGATCCGGGCCAGTTCGAGGACCTCGACCCAGCGGGCCAGCGTGCGGCGGGTCGGGACGCGGTCGCGGCTGATGTCGAGCATGAACCCGCGGACGGGGAAGTCCGGGTGGTCGCTCACGTCGTAGCTGGTGGTGGCGAAGTCGCGGTCGGCGCGCAGCTGGTCCAGCGTCGCCAGCCCGTAGCGCAGGCCGGCGGCGTCGGAGTGGGTGACGGTGGTGCCCTCCGCGGACGTCTGGAGCCGGTAGCCCTGGGGCGGGACCGAGGCGTCGAGCACGACGCGCACGGGGGCGTCGGGGGCGGGCCCGCTGCCGGTCGTCGTCGTCATCGACTTCGGGCGGGGGAACGGGGTGACAGGCACGAGGGTGCTCCTGATCGTGGGGGAGGGGGGTTTCAGCCCTTGACGGCGCCGGCGACCATGCCCTTGGTCATGGCGTTCTGCACGAGGACGAAGACGACGAGGACGGGGACGGCGATGAGGGTGGATCCGGCCATGACACCGGCCCAGTCGGTCTCCTGCAGGTTGGAGGAGAACGTCTGGAGCCAGACCGGCAGGGTCATGCGGTCACCGGAGGCGAGGACGACGAACGCGAGCGTGTACTCGTTCCAGGCCACCAGGAAGCCGAACACGCCGGTGGCGACCAGGCCGGGGCCCAGCAGCGGCAGGGTGACGCGGAAGAAGGCCGTGAAGCGGGAGCAGCCGTCGACCGTGGCCGCCTCCTCCAGCTCGACCGGCACCCCGTCGACGAAGCCCTTGAGCATCCAGACGGTGAACGGGACGATCATGCCCATGTAGAGCAGCGACAGCCCGGCGACGGAGTTCAGCAGGCCCCAGCCGTCGAGCATCCGGTACTGGGAGATGAACAGCGCCTCGGCCGGGATCATCTGCACGATGAGCACCGCGATGAGCACGCCGCGGCGGCCGATGAAGGAGAACCGGCTCAGCGCGACGGCGCCGAACAGGGCCGCCACGACGCACACGGCGACCGACAGCAGCGAGGCGGCGAGGCTGAAGCCCATGGACGTCCAGAACGCATCGGAGGTCAGGACCTGACCGAAGGCGCGGAAGGTCGGCTCCACCGGGGCCAGCAGCGGGGGGCTGGACCGCAGCCGGTCCTCCGGCATGAGCGCGGAGTTGACCATCCAGTAGATCGGGAAGACCCAGACGAGGGCGAGGACGAGGGCCACGGCGTTCCACACCGGTCGCCGCCGGTTCTTCGCCGAGCGGGTGCGGGTGTCGAACAGCGGGGTCCCGGTGGAGCCGGTCGTGCTGCCGGTGGCGGCGGTGGTGGCCATCAGAGGTCTCCCTGCTTCATGAGCGTCCGCATGTACCGCCAGGTCAGCAGCAGCACCAGCAGCAGCATGACGGTCGCCAGCGCCGACGCGATGCCGTACTGGCCGCCGCCGATGCCGACCTCGTAGACGTAGGTGCCCAGCAGGTTCGTGGCCCGGTTGTTCCCGGCGACGCCCTGCAGGACGTTGATCTGGGTGAACACCTTCAGGTCCCAGATGATCTCCAGCATCGTGACGAGCAGGATCACCGGGCGGATCATCGGCAGCACGACGTGGCGCAGCCGTGCGGCCCAGCCGGCCCCGTCGAGCTGGGAGGCCTCGACGACCTCCTCGTCGACCTGGTTGAGGGCGGCGTAGGTCATCATCGTGACGAGCGGGACCGAGGTCCAGATCACGGTGGTGGCCGCGATCGCGAAGAACGTCCACTGGTTGCCGGCCAGCCAGGAGAAGTTCTCGAAGGCGTCCAGGCCGATCGAGGTGAGGAACCAGTTGACGAAGCCGTAGCGCGGTTCGGTGAGCCAGATGTAGGAGGTCAGGGCGGAGATCGGCGGCATCGCCCAGGCCAGCACCAGGGTGATCTGCAGGGCGACCCGGAACAGCGGGGTCACCTTCTGCAGCAGCAGCGCGAAGGCGACGCCGATGACCATGGTGAGGCCGGCGCTGACCGCGCAGAAGGCGACCGACCGGGCGGTGACGACCCAGAAGTACGGGTCGCCCAGCACCTCGCGGTAGTTGGCCAGGCCGACCCACTCGGGGGGCCGGCCGAACTGCTGGGCCAGCCCGAACTCCTGGAAGGACATGATGAACTGCCGGACCAGCGGGTAACCCAGGGCCAGGCACACCAGCCCCACCGGCAGGACCAGCAGGAGGTAGGGCGCGGCGAGCGAACCCCGGCGGCGGCGGGGCCGGGCCGGTGGGGACGCCGCGGCGACTCCCGGCGGTGCGGTCGTGAGCTGCTCGGACACCACGTCTTCTCCTCCTGCGGTCTTCGGGTGCTGGCCGGCGGTCGGGGTCAGGCCTGGTTGAGCGCGTCGGCGATCGTGGTGTCCAGCTCGGCGGCCACGGCCTTGACGTCCTCACCGCGGGCGATGCGGGTCCAGAAGTCGCGCGGGACGTTGTTGCCGTCCAGCACGCCCCACTGCGGGGAGTTCGGGGTGAGGACGGAGTTCTCGATGATCTCCTGGGCGATGGAGCCCGTCGGGCCCTCCAGGGCCGACGTGAACGAGGTGCGGCCCGGGATCCAGCCGCCGACGGCGGCCATGTCGGTCATGAACTCGTCGGAGTAGATGAGCTTCAGCAGGGCCTGCGACAGCTCCAGGTTGTGGTTGTTGGCGGAGATCCCGATGCTCGACCCGCCGGAGAAGGTGTTGCCGATGCTGCCGGGGGTGAGGCCGGGCAGCGCCATGACGCCCACCTTGTCGGCGTCCCACATGGCCTGGTCGATCTTCGCGGCGGCCACGTTGAGCGCGCTGTAGATGCCGAGCTTGCCCTGGTTGAACAGCTGGTGGGCGGCCTGCACGTTGTCGTTGGAGTCCAGCGCGTACTTGGTGGCGGTGAGCATGAGGTCCTGCACCTGGGTCAGGGCCGCCTGCGACTCCGGGGTCGACAGGGTGCCCTTCCACGTGTCGCCGTCCTGCTCGGCGTACTGGCCGCCGTGGGTGAACAGCCAGCCCTCGTTGGTGTGCGGGTCGGCGCCGGGCATGTAGATGCCGGAGAACTCCGGCGTGCCCTCGGGGTTGGCCGCGTCGAGGGCCTTCGCGGCGGCGACGAGCTCGTCGAGGCTGGTGGGGACGGCGATGCCGGCGGCGGCGAACAGGTCCTTGCGGTAGTAGTAGACGCGGGCCCCGGCGTAGAGCGGGGTGGCGTAGAGCTTGCCCTCCCAGGAGCCGGCGTCGATGAAGCTCTGGATGAGGTCGCTCCCGCCGAGGGCCTCCTCCTGGTCGGAGATGTCGAGCAGGGCCCCGACGGAGGAGAACAGCGCGACCTGGGTGTTGCCGAACTCGACGACGTCGGGGCTCTCGTCCTCGCTGGCCAGGCTGGTCTGGAGCTTGGAGACGATGCCGTCCCACTGCTGCACCTCGACGGTGAGGGTGGCGCCCTCGTTCTGGCTCTCGAACGTGGTCTTGAGCCAGTCGCGGGTCTCCTCGGGGATGGAGTCCTCCATGAACCAGATCTTCAGGTCCTTGCGCTCGCCCGCACCGCCGCCCCCGCTGCCGCCGCTGCTGCCGGAGGAGTCGCCCCCGCAGGCGCTGAGGCCGCCGACGAGGGCGGCGCCGGAGGCGCTGGCGAGCAGGGATCGCCGGGTGAGGTTCATGGTCGGCAGCCTTTCGGTCAAGGGTGCGGGTCGGGGTGCGGCTGGGTGGGAGGTGCGGGCGTTCCGGTGCGGGACGCTCTCGACTCGGCCTTGAGTCTCAGCGCCTCGACGTGCGGGTGACAAGTGTTAGGACACCTGCTTAACGAGAATGTAACCCTCCCTGCCCATCCAGGGGAAGGGGGCTTGCCCACCCATTCGTCAGTGGGGGAAACTAATGAGGTGACCGTCCCCACCGCCCCCGCCGTCCGCGGCCCGCGGCCGCACCCGACGCCGTGGCGCACCTCGACCCGGGCGCTGCGGCCGAGCGCGAAGGTCCTGCCCTCCCAGGCCCGGGCCCACAACCGCGCGGTCGTGCTCGGGCTGCTCTTCCACGAGGGACCGGTCTCGCGGGCCGACCTGGCCCGCGCCACCGGGCTGACCCGGGTGACGGTCTCGGAGATCGTCGCCGACCTCCTCGCCGACGAGCTGGTGGCCGAGCTGGGGCTGCGCCCGGAGGGACGGGTCGGCAAGCCCGCCATGATGGTCGGCCTGCGGACCTCCGAGCACCACATCGTCGCCGTCGACCTGCAGCGGCTGCCGTCGGCCCGCGTCGCGCTGCTGGACCTCACCGGCGCCGTCGTCAGCGAGCAGACGGCCGACTTCTCCGGCCTGCGCGGCGAGGAGGCGCTCACCGCGCTGGAAGACCTGTGCCGCAGCACGATCGCCGACGCGCCCGGACGGGTCGTGGGCGTCGGGATCGGGACCCCCGGCATCGTCGACGCCACCGGCGGCATCGTGGAGTCGGTCCGGCTGGCCTGGAAGGACCTCCCGCTGGGGCAGCGGCTGTCCGAGGCGCTCGGGCTGGGGGTGCACGTCGCCAACGACGGCGACGCGGCGGCGCTGGCCGAGTTCACCTACGGCGAGGCGTCCTCGTCGGGGTTCATGGCCGTCGCCGTCGGCCAGGGGGTCGGGGCCGGGATCGTCCTGGACGGGCACCTCGTGCGCGGGCACCGCCTCGCCGCGGGCGAGATCGGCCACCTCACGGTCGACCCGCGCGGCGAGGAGTGCCAGTGCGGCCGGCGCGGCTGCCTGGAGACCATCGTCGCCCCCACCTACCTGGCGCGGACCCTGGAGGGCCGCTCGCCCGCCCGCCGCCGCGCGGCGCTGCGGGACGCCGGCCGGCGCCTGGGAGCGGTGCTCGCCCCCGTCGTCGCCGCCCTCGACCTGGAGGAGGTGCTGCTCATCGGCCCCGCCGACCTGCTCGACGGCCCCCTGCTCGAGGCGGCCGCGGCGACCGTCGAGGGGACCCTGCTGCCGACCAGCGGCCCCTCGGTGCGGGTCCGGATGGGCGAGCGCGGCGAGGACGGCGTGCTCCAGGGCGCCGCCGCCCTCGTGCTCGCGGGGGAGTTCGGCTTCAGCTGACCCGCGCCCACCCCGGGACGCGCTCGGGGCGCGGGCCGAGCCCGATGAACGCCGCGGGCACCGCCGACAGCACCGGGAACCGGCGCAGGAGGCGCAGCGCACCGGCGGGGACCGCACCGCCGCGCCCGTCGAGGGCGGGCGCGACGACACGGCGGTGCAGGACCCGCTGCACGCCCTGCACGACGACGGTGGGCGACCGCCGGCGCCGCTGGACCCGGGCCAGCAGGCGGTGCGGAAGCCGGTGCGGGGACGCACCGCCGAACACCCCCGCCCGCAGCGGCCCGGCCAGCAGGCGGGCGGCGGCGATCGCGTCCTGCACGGCCAGGTTGACCCCCACCCCGCCCACGGGGGACATCGCGTGCGCGGCGTCGCCGAGGCACAGGACCCCCGGGGCCCACCAGCGCCGCAGCCGGTCCAGGCGGACGTCGAGGACCCGCACGTCGTCCAGCGACCGCAGCCCGTCCAGCTCCCCGGCCAGCTCCGGCAGCAACCCCGCCACCCGTTCCCGCAGGTCCTCCAGCCCGCGCCGGCGCAGCTCCGCGTCGGTGCCCTTGGGCCCCAGGTAGGCGACCTGCACGTACCCCTCGCGCGGGATCGGGATGAGCGCCCCGCCCCGCCCGACCCGCGGCACCAGCGCCTCCGGGACCGGCCCGCGGGTCGGGACCCGGAACCACCACACGTCGAAACCCACGGCGAAGGTGCGCGGCCGCAGGCCCGCGGCCCGGCGCACGACCGACCCGCGGCCGTCGCAGGCGACCACCAGGTCGGCCTCGAGGCGGCCCGGACCGGCGGGGGAGGTGAACTCCACCCCGCGCACGCGCCCGCCCGAGCGCAGCAGGCCGGTCACCTCGTGCTCGCGCCGCAGCGTGAACGACGGTTCCCGCGCGCCCTGCCCGGCCAGCAGGTCCAGCAGGTCCCACTGCGGCACCATCGCGATGTACGGGTGCCGGACGCGCAGCCGCCCGAAGTCGGCCAGGACGGCGGTGCCGCCCGCCCCGTCCGGCAGCGCCACCCGCCGCACCCGCGAGTGCGGCAGCGCGTCGAACCGCGCGAACAGGCCCAGGTCGTCCAGCGCGGTGAGGGTCGAGGGGTGCACGGTGTCCCCGCGGAAGTCGCGCAGGAAGTCCGCGTGCTTCTCCAGGACGGTCACCGCCACCCCGGCCCGGGCCAGCAGCAGGGCCAGGACCAGGCCGGCCGGGCCGCCGCCGACGACGGCGCAGGTGGTGCGCGGGGTGTCCACCCGCTCATCGTGACCCCGGGCGGGCCCCGGCCACCAGGGCGGGACGCGGCCGCGCGCCTACCGCCCCGGCAGGACGGTGGCCAGGGCGTCCAGCGCCCCCAGCCGGTCCTCGCCGACGGGGAAGAGCACGACCTCGTCCAGGCCCGCGGCGCGCAGTTCCCCGATCCGCGCCCGCACCCGGTCCGCCGGGCCCACCAGGGTCAGGTCGTCCACCCAGGCGTCGGGCATCCGGCGGGTGAACTCCTCGGCGTCGGCGCACTCGGCGTGCAGCGCAGCCAGTTCGGCGGCGTAGGCCGAGGGGGCGACGTGCGCGGCGGCGTCGGGCAGGCCGACCCACACCAGCCCCGGGCGCACGGCGGCGCGGGCGCGGGCGAGGTCGTCGCCGACGGAGGCCAGCTCGTACCCGGTGAGCACGTGGTCCGGCCCGGCGCCGATCTGCTCGCGGGCGACGCGGGCGTACTCGGGGGTCACGGGTTCGGCCAGCAGCGTGCCGTCGGCGACCCGTCCGGAGACGGCCAGCGACTTCGGGCCGCGCACGCCGGCGACCACGCGCGGGGGAGTGCGCGGCGGGGTCTCCAGGCGCACCCCGTCGAGCCGGACGTAGCGCCCCTCGACGGTCACCGTCTCCCCGTGCAGCAGCCGGCGGACGGCGTCGACGTGCTCGGACAGCGACGTCAGCGGGCTGGCCCCCCAGGAGCCGACCTGCCGCATCCACAGCGGGACGCCGTGGCCCAGGCCGAGGGTGAAGCGGCCGGGGAACTGCTCGGCCAGCGTCGCGGCCTCCATCGCGGTGAACGCCGGGTTCCGGGCCGCGGCGGGGGCGATGCCCAGCCCGACGTGGATCCGCCCGGTCACCGCGAGGACGGCCGCGGCCTGGGCGAAACCCCCGCGGAAACCCAGGTCCTCGATGACCCACAGGCTGTCGAAACCCAGTTCCTCCGCCCGGCGGGCGAAGGGCAGGACGTCGGCGGCGGGCAGGTCGCGCGGCAGGGTGACACCGGTGCTCACGGGGTTCAGACCACCTCTCGGGTCGGGTTCGGGCGGGGGTGGGCCACGGCCCGGGCCGAGCAGCCCGAGACGACGACCACGGCGAGCACGAGCAGGATGGCACCGCGCAGGCCGACGTGCTCACCGACCAGGCCCAGGACCGGCGGCCCCACGAGGAACGCCAGGTACCCGGCGGTCGCGACGGCGCTGACCCGGCGCGCGGCGCCGACCGGGTCGTCACCGGCCGCCGACAGGGCGACGGGGAAACCCAGGGCCGCGCCCAGGCCCCACAGCAGCACCCCGACGGCGGCCAGGGTGATCCCGGGGGCGAAGGAGACCAGGGCGATCCCGGCGACGGCGGCCACGGCGGAGACCGCCACCACCGGGGCCCGGCCGCAGCGGTCCAGCACGGGGCCGCCCGCGAAGCGTCCGGCGGCCATCGCCGCGCCGAAGAACGCGTACACCAGCGCACCGGTCGTGGCGGTGAGCCCGAAGCCGTCGACGACGATGAGCGGCAGCCAGTCGCCCGCCGACCCCTCGGCCAGGGCCATGCCGAGGACGACGACCCCGATGGCCAGCGTGCGGGTCTCGCGCCACACCGACAGGAACTCCCGGACCGTCCGCCCCAGGGGGGTGCGCGCGGTGCTGCGGGGTTCGCGCCCGGTGGCGGCGGGCAGGTCCCGCACCAGCCACGCCGTGGCGGCCGCGGTGGCCGCGGCGACGGCGAGCAGGTGCACCGCCACGGGCAGGGCCGCGGCGTTGGCCGCCAGCCCCAGCAGCGCGCCGCCGCACAACCCGGCGCTGTAGGCGCCGTGCAGGCTCGGCACGACGGTCCGCCCCACGGCCCGCTCCAGCGCGACGCCGTCGACGTTCAGCGCGATCTCGCCCGACCCCATCCCCAGGCCCAGCAGGGCCAGGCCGAGCGCGACGACCGGGGCGAGCCCGAGCTGCGCGCCGACGGCGACGACGACCGTCCCGGCGGCGATGCAGGCCATCCCGGTCCGGATCACCGCGCGCGCCCCGGAGCGGGCCACGTACGTCCCGCCGACGGCGATGCCGACCATCGACCCGGCCGACAGCCCGGCGATGACCAGCCCCATCCCGGCCGTGCTGGAGCCGGTGAGGTCGCGGATCGCGGGGGTGCGCGAGACCCACGTCGCCATCGTCAGGCCGGTGCAGGCGAACGCCGTGGTCAGCGCGGCCCGGACCCGCGGCGGGGTGGCGGTCACGAGGGTCCTCCGGGGGTGGTGGTGAGGCGCCGGACGGCGGCGCGGACGCGGTCGAGGTCGAAACCCTCCAGGGAGATCCAGCTGTGCAGGACCAGGCCTTCGAGGAGGGCGTCGATCATGGGGGCCAGGTCGGGCGGGAAGTGGCGGGCCAGCGAGGCGCGCGAGCGCTGCATCCACTGCTGGACGAGCTCGCGGTACCGCTCGTCCCGGACGGCCAGGGCCCACAGCTCCGTCTGCAGCACCATGTCCCGCCGGTGCTCGACGCCCTCGCCGGCGATGATCCGCACGACGCCCTCGCGGGGGTCCGACCCCGGGGGGAGGTCGGCCAGGACGCGGTCGAAGCGCGCGTGCACGGTGTCGGCGAGGCGGGTGAACGCGGCCAGCAGCAGGGCGTCGCGGCTGGGGAAGTGGTACGTCATCGAGCCGAGCGGCACGTCGGCCGCCGCGGCGACCGCGCGGTACGTCGCGCCCTGGGTGCCGTGCTCGGCGACGACGTCGAGGACGGCCTCGACGATGCGGTCCCGGCGGTCGGGGTCGGAGCGGCGGGTCACGCGCGGAAGCTATCAGAACGTACGTACGCATGGCGGTGTGGACGTGCGCCGCCCCCGCGCCGCGGCGATCATGGGCCGATGAGCACGCACGACGAGGGCCACTACGAGAGGGCCGGGCACGACGCGCCCAACGCCGAGGCCGAGGTGGCGGAGCTGCGCCGGGCGCGCAGCGCCGGTGAACCCGGCGCCCGGCACGAGCCCGACGGCTACCCCGAGGAGGTCGACCCCCGCCTCGGGCCGCTGCAGGGCCGCGACCCCGGCCGGCTCGGGGACCTGCGCCACCCCGGGGCGCCGCACCCCGAGGAGCACCCCGCCGAACCGCCCGCCTGAACCGCCCGCCCGGACCACCCGCCCGGGCCCCGTGGACGGCACCGGGGCCCGGGTGCGGTTCCGCTACATTCCCCCGGTGACCTCCACGCGCGCGGCGTCCACCCCGTCCGGGATCCGCCGGCCGGTCGAGCGGTCCCGGGACCTCGCGCTGGTCGCGGTGTTCGCGGCCCTGGTCTGCGCGCTGGCGCTCACCCCGGGCATCCCGGTCGGGGTCCTGGCCATCCCCATCACCCTGCAGACGCTCGGCGTCATGCTCTGCGGCGCCGTCCTGGGCCCCTGGCGCGGCGGGGCCGCCGCCGCCCTGTACCTGCTCGTCGGCGCCCTGGGCATCCCCGTCTTCGCCAACGGCGCCTCCGGCCTGGCCTCGTTCGCCGGCCCCGGGGCCGGGTTCCTGCTGTCCTACCCCTTCGCGGCGTTCGTCGTCGGCTGGCTCACCCGCGCCGGGACCCGCCGCGGCCGGCCCGCGCTGGGCACCGCCCTGGGCGCCGTCGCCGGCGGGATCGGCGTCGTCTACCTCGGTGGCGTCCCGGGCATGGCGATCGCCGGGAACCTCACCCTGGCCCGCGCCGCCGTGGTCTGCGCCGCCTACCTGCCCGGCGACCTCGTCAAGGTCGTGCTGACCGTCCTCGTCGCCTCCCCGGTCCACCGCGCGTTCCCCCGCCTGAACCGCTGAACGGGTGATCCGGTGCGAGGGGGTCCGGGTCGACGCCGAGGACCGCGTCGTCCTGCACCCGCTGGACCTGGAGCTCACCGACCCCTTCACGGTGCTGGTGGGCCCCAACGGGTCCGGCAAGTCCACCCTGCTGCGGCTCCTCGACGGCCTCGTGCTGCCCTCGGCGGGACGGGTCCTCGTCGACGGGCTCGACCCGGAGACCTCCCTGCGCGCGCTGCGCCGGCACGTCGGGTTCGTGTTCACCGACCCCGACGCCCAGCTCGTCATGCCGACGGCCGTCGAGGACGTCGCGCTGTCGCTGCGGCGCACGCGGGTCCGCGACCGCACCGGCCGGGCCCGTGAGCTGCTCGCCGCGGCGGGGCTGGGGGAGCTGGCCGACCGCTCCGTGCGGGACGTCTCCTCGGGGCAGCGGCAGCTGCTGGCGCTGACGACGGTCCTGGCCACCGGGCCCCGGGTCCTGCTGGCCGACGAGCCCACCACCCTGCTGGACCTGCGCACCGGCCGGCGGGTCGCCGAGGCCCTGCGGAACCCGCCGCCGCACGTCGCCCAGGTCGTCGTCGCCACCCACGACCTCGACCTCGCCGCGCGCGCCGACCGCGCCCTGTGGATCGAGGAGGGCCGGGTCCGCGCCGACGGGCCGCCCGCCGAGGTCGTGAGCGCCTACCGGGCCTCGGCGTGAAGCGTCGCGGGGCGGGCGCGAGGAGGGGGCTGGCCGGGCCGCCCCCGCTGCTGGGCCTGGCCGAACCCGGCACCTCGGCCCTGCACCGAGCCCGCCCGGGCGCGAAGCTGCTGGGCCTGGTCCTCGTCGGCGCGGTCGTCGGGGCCGTCCGCGGGTTCGCCCCCGGCTGGCCCGCCGCCGCCGGCTGCACCGCCCTGCTCGTGCTGCTCGCCCTCGCCGCGCGCGGGGCCCGGCTGCGGCGCGGTCTGCTGCGCGCCCAGGTCCGCCGGACGTGGTGGCTGCTGCTCGCCCTCGCCGCGCTGCAGTGGTGGCTGGCCGGCCCGGCGCTCGCCGCGACCGTCGTCACGGGTCTGCTGGGCTGCCTGTGGGCCGCGACGCTGGTGACGGCCACGACGCCCGTCCCGGACCTGCTGGAGGCCGTCGTCCGGGCGCTGGGCCCGTTGCGGCGCGTCGGGGTCGAGCCCGAGCGGGTGGGGTTCGCGTTCACCCTCACGCTGACGAGCATCCCCGTCGTGGGGCGGTTGCTCGCCGAGTCGCGCGAGGCCGCCGCGGCGCGGGGGCTGTCCGGCGACCCGCGCGCCCTGCTGGTGCCGACGGTCGTGCGGACCGTCGTGCACGCCGAGCAGCTGGGCGAGGCCCTCGCCGCGCGCGGCCTGGACTGACCCGCCGGGCGGGGGAGCGGGCGCCCGCGAATACCTTCCAGTGGAAGGTTCGCGTGTAGGCTGGTGCCGCGTCGCGGTCGACGCCACCAGTGGTGGCCGGAGCCGCCGGCGCTCCCCGTCCACGGAACGAAGGAGTCTCGAGGTGCCCCGGAAACCCTCCGTGCAGCTGTACTCGGTGCGCGACGCCGCCGAGCAGGACCTGGCCGGCGCGGTCGCCCGCCTGGCCGCTGCCGGTCTGACCCAGGTGGAGCCGTACGCGTTCCACACCCGCGCCGCCGAGCTCAAGGACGCGCTCGCCGCGGCCGGGGTCACCGCCCCGTCCGGGCACGCCCCCGTCATCGACGCGCAGGACCCGCGCGAGGTCTTCGAGGCCGCGAACCTCCTCGGGATCACCACCGTCATCGACCCGTTCATCCCCGCCGAGCGCTGGCGGACCGCCGACGACGTCGCGCGCATCGCCGACCGGGTCAACGAGCTCAGCGCGCTGGCGCACGAGTACGTCCTGGAGTTCGGGTACCACAACCACCACTGGGAGCTGGAGACCACCATCGAGGGCCGCTCCGCCCTGGAGGTGTTCGCCGACCGGCTCGCCCCCGGGGTCGTCCTGGAGGTCGACACGTTCTGGGCCACCGTCGGCGGTGCCGACACCCCGGCGCTGCTGCGGTCGCTGGGCGACCGGGTGAAGCTCATCCACGTCAAGGACGGGGCGAAGAGCACCGACACCTCCACGCAGCAGCCCGCCGGCCGCGGCGAGATCGACGTCCGCGCGATCCTCGCCGCCGCCCCGCAGGCGCTGCGCGTCATCGAGTTCGACGCCTACGCCGGGGACGTCTTCGACGGCATCGCCGCGTCGCTGGAGTGGCTCCAGCAGAACGACCCGGCCGACGGCGGGGAGGGCGACGCGTGAGCCGCGTGGGGATCGGCGTCATCGGCGCCGGGAACATCTCGACCCAGTACCTGGAGAACCTGACGAGGTTCCCCGACCTGGAGGTCCGGTTCGTCGCCGACATCGCCCTGGACCGCGCTGCGGCGCAGGCCGAGGCGTTCGGCGTCGCCGCGTCCGGGACGGTCGAGGAACTGCTCGCCCGCGACGACGTGGAGATCGTCGTCAACCTGACCATCCCCGCCGCGCACGCCGAGGTCGGCCGGCAGGTGCTGGCCGCCGGCAAGCACGTCTGGAGCGAGAAACCCCTCGCCCTGGACGCCGAGTCCGGCCTGGCGCTGCTGGCCGACGCCGAACGGCTCGGCCTGCGCGTGGCCTGCGCCCCGGACACGGTGCTCGGCGCGGGGATCCAGACCGCGCTGCGCGCCATCGCCCGCGGCGACATCGGGCAGCCGCTGTCGGCGACCACGATGTTCCACGTGCCCGGGCCCGAGGCGTGGCACCCGAACCCGGACTTCCTCTTCGCCCACGGGGCCGGGCCGCTGTTCGACATGGGGCCGTACTACGTGACGACCCTCGTGCACGCCTTCGGCTCCGCCCGCCGGGTCCAGGCCGTGTCGTCGACGTCGGTGGAGCGCCGGACCATCGCCTCCGGCCCGCGGGCGGGGGAGACGTTCCCGGTCGAGGTCCCCACGCACCACGCCGCGCTGCTGGAGTTCGACGGCGGCCAGTCCGCGCAGTCGACGTTCTCGTTCCAGCACGCGCTGCCGCGCAACGGTTTCGTGGAGATCAACGGGACCGAGGGCACGATCGTGCTGCCGGACCCGAACACCTTCGAGGGCGACTCGGCCCTGTGGCGGTACGGGCAGGACGAGCCGACGACCGTCCCCGCCGTGGGCTCGACCTACGGGCGCGGCTCGGGGGTCCTGGACCTGGCCCGCGCGATCCGCACCGGCGGCACCGAGCGCGCCTCGGGGGCCGTCGCGGCCCACGTCCTGGACGTGCTGCTGGCGATCCGCGACGCCGCCGCGTCGGGTTCGGCCGTCGAGGTCACCTCGACGGTGGGGCCCGTCGCGCCGCTGCCGGAGGACTGGGACCCCGCCGCCGCCACCCTCTGATCTACCCGTGTCACCTGGCACTCGCCCCCTCGTCGCAACTCGTGCGGCGAGGGGGTTGTCACGTGTAGATCCGTCTGCGAGGCTCGGGGCGTCCCCGTAGAACGGAGCAGTTCTCCATGGTCACCCTCGGCATGGTGGGCGCCGGCCAGTTCGCCGGTCAGTTCGCCAAGCTCTTCAACGTCCACCCCGACGTCGACCGCGTCTTCGTCACCGACGTCCTGCCCGACCGCGCGAAGGAGCTCGCCGAGCGCGAGCACCTCGCCGGCACCTTCGACAGCTTCGAGGCGATGCTCGACTCGCCCGAGGTCGACGCCGTCGCGATCTTCACCCAGCGCTGGACCCACGGCCCGCTCGTCGTGCAGGCCCTGCGTGCCGGCAAGCACACCTACTCCGCGGTGCCCATGGCGATCACCGAGGAGGAGATCACCGAGATCGTCGCCGAGGTCCGCCGCACCGGCCTGTCGTACATGATGGGCGAGACGAGCCACTACAACCCCGCCACGGTGTTCGCGCGGCAGCAGGTCGCCCGCGACGCCTTCGGCCGCGTGTTCTACGCCGAGGGCGACTACGTCCACGACATGGACCTCGGGTTCTACGCCGCCTACCAGTACTCCGGCGGCGAGGACTGGAAGAAGACCGCCAGCTACCCGCCCATGCTCTACCCGACGCACTCCATCGGCGGGGTCCTCGGCGCGATCCCCGGGCACGCCGTCAGCGTCAGCTGCATCGGCGTCACCGACGACCGCGGCGACGGCGTCTTCGACAAGGCCGTCAGCCAGTTCGGCAACGACTTCTCCAACGCCACCGCCCTGTTCGAGCTGAACACCGGGGCCGTGATGCGCATCAACGAGATGCGCCGCGTCGGGTACCCCTCGCACCTGCGGGAGTCCCGGTTCCGGTACTTCGGGACCGAGGGCAGCTTCGAGCAGCTCGCGACGATCAGCCTGTGGCAGGACAAGCAGGGCGTCACCGACGTCAGCGACCGCATCCACACCCGGCCCTCGATGGCCCACGACGACCCGCGGCTCGCGCACGTCGCCCCCGAGCTGCGCGACGCGTTCGTCTCCGGGTACGCCGAGGTGCACGACACCGCGCGGCTGCCGAAGGAGTTCGCCGGCGTCCCCACCGGTCACGAGGGCAGCCACCACTTCCTCGTCGACGACTTCGTCCGCTCCGTCGTCGACGGCACCCTGGCCCCGGTCAACGCGTGGGTCGCGGCCCGCTACACGATGCCCGGGATCATCGCCCACCGCTCGGCCCAGCAGGGCGGGCAGCGGCTGCCCGTCCCCGACCTCGGTGACCCGCCGGCGTGAACCCGCGCGTCACCCGAGCCGACGTCGCCCGGTACGCGGGCGTGAGTTCCGCGGTCGTCAGCTACGTCGTCAACGGCGGTCCGCGCCCGGTCGCCGAGGCGACCGCGGCGCGGGTCCGCGAAGCCGTCGAGCTGCTGGGGTACCGGCCCAACCCCAGCGCGCAGGCGTTGCGGCGCGGGTCGTCCCGGCTCCTCGGGCACGTCGTGCCCGACCTCGGCAACCCGCTGTGGGCGCAGTTCGCCCTCGCCGTCGAGGACGTCGCCGCCGGCCGCGGCTACGACGTCCTGCTGGCCAGCACCGAGGGCGGGGCCGAGGCCGAGCACCGGCGCATCGACACCCTCGCCGCCCGCGGCGTCGAGGCGCTCATCGTCACCAGCGTCCTGGCCCGCCCCGACCTGGTGGCCCGCTCCGGGCCGCGGGTCCCGCTGGTCCTGCTCAACACGTTCTTCGAGGTGCCGGGTTTCCCCAGCCTGGGGGTCGACGCCCTCGGCGGGGCCCGCGAGGGCACCGCGCACCTGCTCGGCCACGGGTACGGCCCGGTCGGCCTCGTCATCGGCGGCGAGGCGGGGGAACTGCGCGAGCAGGGCTGGCGGGCCGCCGCGCGCGACGCCGGGACCGGTGAGGGACCGATCGAGCGCGGGGAGTTCTCCCGGGCCGGCGGGTACGCCGCCGGGACCCGCATGTTCAGCCGGCCCGACCACCCGCGGGCCGTGTTCGTCGCCTCGGACCTGCAGGCCGTCGGGGTCCTGCGCGCGCTGTTCGAGCTCGGGTTGCGCGTCCCGCACGACGTCGCCGTCATCAGCTTCGACGGGACGGTCGAGACGGAGTTCACCACCCCGCAGCTGACGACGGTGCGGCAGCCGGTGGCCGCGATGGCCGCGGCCGCCGTGGCCCGCGCCCTGGCGCCGGCCGAGACGCACGACCGGCAGGTGCTGCCCGCCGAGCTCGTCCTGCGGGCCTCCTGCGGCTGCTGAGGGGACACCCGCCCGGCCTGCGCCGGGGTGCGTGATCGTCGCGGCTCAGGTGCTCCCCGGCACCGTCGATGGGGGGCGGGGTGCACGCGCGTCCCCGTGCCCCCCGGGCACGTCTCGAGGAGGAGCGACGATGCCTGCAGCACCCGAGAGCGGCCGCCAGCGGTCCTGGATCTCCGACCGCCCGGTCGCGACGCGCATCGGTGCCGCCGTCGCGGTGGGCGCCCTCGTCGCCCTCGCCGTCGGCGGCGTCGCCACGGCCCGCCTGGTGGAGCTGCGGGACGCCACCGCCGCCACCTACTCCCAGAGCGTGCAGCCGCTGGTGGACCTGTCCGCCGCCCAGCGCGGGTTCCAGGCCGCCCGCGCCCGGGTCGTGGAGTACCCCGCGGCCAGCCCCGAGGTCCGCGCCGACCTGCTGACCCAGTTCGACGAGAAGTCCGCCGACCTGGCCGCCGGGCTCGACGCCTACGCCCCCCACGCCGCGGACCCGGCCCAGGTGCAGGCGGTGCGCGACGCCCAGGCGCAGATCGACGCCCTCTTCCACGACACCCTGGTGCCCCTGGCGGACGCCGGTGACGTCGCCGGCGCCGCGACGGCCTACCGCGAGCAGGTCCTGCCGGTGGTCTCCGCCGGCGCCGACGCCATCGAGGCGGCCGGCCAGGCGGAGGAGGCGCGGGCCAAGGCGCGCACGGACGCCGCCACCGGGTCGGCGCGCTCCGCCCTGGTCGCCGTCCCCGTCGTCCTGCTCACCGGGCTGCTGCTCGCGCTCGCGGTCGCGGTCGTCGTGGTGCGCGGCATCACCCGGCCCCTGGGGCGCGTCTCCACCGTCCTGGATGCCGTCGCGGCCGGTGACCTCACCCAGGACGCGGGCATCGACTCCCGCGACGAGATCGGCCGGATGGCGCAGAGCCTGCACCGCGCGACGACCGGCGTCCGCGCCGTCGTGCAGTCCATCACCACGACCTCCTCGGCGCTGGCCGGGGCCAGCGCGCAGCTGTCCTCGACCAGCGCCGAGCTGGCCGCCGGCGCCGACTCGGCCGCCGCCCAGGCCGGTCTGGTCTCCGGGGCGGCCGAGGAGGTCTCGCGCACGGTCGCCACGCTGGCCGCCGGCAGCGAGCAGATGGGGGCCAGCATCCGCGAGATCAGCGTCAGCGCCGCCGACGCGGCGCGGGTCGCCGAGCAGGCCGTGCAGACCGCCTCGGCGGCCGACGAGACGGTCAGCAAGCTCGGGGACAGCTCCCGCGAGATCGGTGACGTCGTCAAGGCGATCACCGCCATCGCCGAGCAGACGAACCTGCTGGCGCTGAACGCGACGATCGAGGCCGCGCGGGCGGGGGAGATGGGCAAGGGCTTCGCCGTGGTGGCCGGTGAGGTGAAGGAGCTCGCGCAGCAGACCGCGCGGGCGACGGAGGACATCACCCGCCGCGTCGACACCATCCAGACCGACACCGGGCAGGCGGTGAGCTCCATCGCGCAGATCCGCGAGGTCATCGCCCGCATCAGCGACTACCAGACGACGATCGCCTCGGCGGTGGAGGAGCAGACCGCGACGACGTCGGAGATGAACGGCAACGTCAGCGAGGCGGCCGGGTCCTCGGAGGACATCGCCCGCAACATCTCCGCCATCGCCGACAGCGCCGCGGGGACGACGCGGGCCGCGGGGCAGACCCGCGAGGCGTCCTCGGTGCTGGCGGCGCTGTCGGGGGAGCTCAGCGAGGCGGTGGGCCGCTTCCGGGTGTGACCCGTCCGGCCGGGGCACCGCACCGCGATCGCGGTGCGGTGCCCTTCGTCGTCCGGGGTCGTCGACGTTCTGCTGGTGGGAAACCCTTGACCATCGATCGTGCACGATCTACGGTCGACGACAGGAGCTCACCGCAGAGCCCGAGGAGGTGAACCCCCCGTGCCACGTCCCCCGCCCGACGACTCACCGTCCCCACCCGCACCCGGAGGGCTGTCTACGATGACGCTCGTGGACCGGACGACGACGCGACGTTCCCTGGCGCCCAGCCGCCAGATGCTCGCCGACCACGTCTACGACGCCGTCCTCGACCTGCTCATCGACGGCGAGCTCAAAGCCGGTGCGGCACTGGGCATCGACGCCCTCGCCCGGGAGTTCGGGGTATCCCAGACCCCCGTCCGCGAGGCGCTGGCCCGGCTGGAGTCCACCGGGCTCGTCCGCCGCACCGCCCTCAAGGGCTACCGGGTCGCCCCCGTGGCCACCCCCGAGGAGCTGGTCCGCCTCATGCAGGCCCGGCTCCTGCTCGAACCCGCGCTGGCCGAGCTGGCCGCGCAGCACCTGACCCCGACCGTCCTGGCCGACCTCGAACAGGCCGTCCACGACCTCGCCACGGCCCCGCTGGGACCGTCCTTCCACGAGTTCCGGCAGTACTGGGAAGCCGACGAGCGCTTCCACCGCATCATCGCCGAGGCGACCGGGAACGAGTTCCTGATCTCCGCCTACCAGGCCCTCGGCGGCCAGATCCAGCGGTTCCGCCTCTTCGGCGGCGGCGGGGTCACCGACTCCGACCACTGCGTCGCCGAGCACACCCGCGTCCTGCACGGCCTGCGGACCGGGGACCCGGTCACGGCCCGCGAGGCCATGGCCGCGCACATCACCGAGGCGCGCGACCGCGCGCTCGAGGCGTACGACACGCCCGACGCCGCCCACGCCTGACCGTCCCACCACCCGAACACCGCACCACCCGGACACCGCACCGACCCCCGCGACCGCACCGCTGCGGTCCCTCCACGCCCGGAAGGCGAACCATGAGCACCAGCACTGCTCACACCCCCACCCACAACCCGGGTCTGTCCTCGGACACCAACCACTTCCCCCGCTCGGCCCCCAGCGACCCCACCGCCCCGCACGTCGAGAGCGCGTCCGTCGTCGTCGACGCCGCGAGCGACCGCGGGCCGCTGACCCGGCTGTGGGAGAGCATCGGCTACGACGAGATCAACTGGACCTACACCCCGACCGGCCGGCAGTTGCTGAACACCTTCGGGGAGTTCTCGCCCCGGCCCTTCCTCGTCCGCCCGCACTACGTGTTCTGCTCGGGCACCGGGTTCGGGATCCCGCACTGGGGCAACGGGAACGTCTACCACGAGGACGCCGACGGGAACCCGTTCTACGACTTCACCATCGCCGACCAGACCTACGACGCCATCGTCGGCGCCGGGCACCACGTCCTGGTCGAACTGGCCTTCACCCCGCGCGACCTGCTGCCGCCGGAGGCCGACGAGCTGACGGTGGTGCCCAGCCCCACCGTCTACAGCAGCTACGAGGCCGGGGCCTGGGCCTACCCGCCGAAGGACTACGGGAAGTGGGGCGGCCTGGTCGCCGCGCACGCCCGGCACTGCCTGGAGCGTTACGGCGCCGACGAGGTGCGCGAGTGGCTGTGGGAGCTGTGGAACGAACCGGACATCTTCTACTGGAAGGGGACCCCGCAGCAGTTCTACGACCTGTACACCGTCACCGCCGAGGCCGTCCGCAGCGTCCTGCCCGACGCGAAGGTCGGCGGCCCGGCCGTCACCGGCGGCGGGGTCGAGTTCCTGCGCGGGTTCCTCCAGCACACCTCCGCGAACGACGTCCCCCTCGACTTCGTCTCCTTCCACACCAAGGGCTCCGCGTTCACCCCGTGGCGCGTGTACGGCCCGACGGGGGCGGCCGCGCCGGAGCGGCAGAACCCCTCGACGCACAAGATGCTCTACGAGATCCGCCGCATGCAGCGGGTCGTCGCCGAGTTCCCGCAGTACCACTCGCTGCCCGCGATCGTCGACGAGTGCGACGCCGGGGTGCCGGCCCACTTCAGCGTCTACGACAACGCCAACTTCGGGTTCCAGAACACCGAGTACTACCCGGTGTTCCAGGTCAAGCTGTTCAAGAAGATCCTCGACCTCAACGAGTCGGAGACCGTCGCCGTCGAGCAGGCCACGTCGTGGAGCTTCTACTTCGAGGGGGAGCGGTACTTCGAGGGCACCCGCGCGTTCCTCACGGCCGGCGGCGTCGAGAAGCCCCTGCTCAACGCCTACCGGATGCTGTCCCGCCTCGGCGGGCGCCGTCTGGACGCCACGTCGACCGCGATGAGCCCCGTCGAGGACCTCGACGCCGGGGACGGCCGCAGCATGCGCGAGGAGGTCGACGTCCTGGCCTCCACCGACGCCGCGGGCCGGGTGACCGTCCTGGTGTGGCGGCACACCGACGACCAGTACCGCACCGCCGACACCCCCCTGGCCGTCGACCTGCGGGTGGAGGGTCTCACCGGCACGGCCTACTCCCTGACCCACCACCGCATCGACGCCACCCACAGCAACGCCCACACCGTCTGGGCCGGGCAGGGCCGTCCGCAGGACCCGACCCCCGAGCAGATCGCAGCCGTGAAGCAGCGGCAGGGGCTGGAGGAGCTCGAACCCGCCCGGGCGGTCGAGGTCGACGGGACGTTCAGCGCGGTGGTGGAGCTGCCGCTGCCGTCGGTCTCGATGCTCGTGCTGGAACCCCGGTGAGCGCCCCGGAGCTGTCGCCCGCCGTCCGCCTGGCGGACGGCGGGGCGGACGGCGGGGCGGACGGCGGGGCGGGCGGCGTGGTGATGCCGCAGGTCGGTGTCGGGGTCTTCCAGGTCCCGCCGCAGGAGGCCCAGCGGGTCGTCGAGGACGCCCTGGAGCTGGGGTACCGGCACGTCGACACCGCCGCGGCGTACGTCAACGAGGCCGGCGTAGGGGCGGCGCTGCGGGCGTGCGGCCTGCCGCGCGCGGACGTGTTCGTGACCTCCAAGCTGCGCAACGGCGACCAGGGGTACGACCAGGCGCTGCGCGCCTACGACGACTCCTGCGCCCGGCTGGGCGTCGAGGCGCTCGACCTGTACCTCGTGCACTGGCCCAACCCGGCCGCCGGCCGCTTCGCCGACAGCTGGCGGGCGCTGCGGCGGCTGCACGACGAGGGCCGGGTCCGCGCGGTCGGGGTGTCCAACTTCCTGCCCGAGCACCTCGACGCGCTCGAGGGGGTGCCGGCCGTGAACCAGGTCGAGCTGCACCCGACGTTCCAGCAGCGCGACCTCGTCCGCACCTGCCGCGAGCGGGGGATCGTCGTCGAGGCGTACTCCCCGCTCGGGCAGGGCGCCGACCTGGACGACCCCGCGGTCCGGGAGGTCGCCCGGGCGCACGACGCCACCTGCGCGCAGGTCGTGCTGGCCTGGCACCTGCACCTCGGTCACGTCGTCATCCCGAAGTCCGCGCGCCGCGAACGCCTGCGGGAGAACCTGTCCGCCACCTCGATCCGCCTCACCGACGACGAGGTCGCCTCGATCACCGCGCTCGAACGGGGGCACCGCACCGGCGGTGACCCCGCCACCTTCTCGCTCAGCCAGATCCGGTAGGGAGGTCACCCTCGATGGCGAGAACGATCACCCCCACGCCCCCCGCGGCACCCACGGCCCTCGCCCGGGCGCCCCGGACGACCCGGCGCGGGATCGACACGAGACGTCAGACGATCTGGATCTGGGCGTTCCTCGCCCCGACCGTCGTCCTGTACGGCCTGTACACGCTGTACCCGATCGTCGCCAGCTACTGGTACTCCCTCGTCGAGTGGAACGGGTTCTCCTCGGGCCAGCGGTTCGTGGGGATCGACAACTACCGGGCGGTCCTGGCCGACCCGGCGTTCTGGGCCTCGGTGAAGATCACCCTGGTGTTCATGCTGCTCGTCGCCCCGGCCCGGATCCTGCTGAGCCTGCTCCTGGCGATGGTCCTGAACTCCCCGCGGCTGCCGCTGCGCAACCTGTTCCGCACCGTGTACTTCCTGCCCGTCGTCACGACCACCGCCATCGTCGGGGTCGTCATGCAGTTCGTCTTCGACCCGGCCAGCGGGCCGTTCACGGCCTTCCTCAAGGCGTTCGGGGCCGAGGTGGGGATCGACTTCCTCGGCAGCTCCAGCACGGCACTGGTCACCGCGGCCGCCGTGTACGTCTGGAAGTTCTTCGGCATCACGATGGTCTACTGGCTCGCGGCGCTGCAGACCGTCCCGACCGAGCTGTACGAGGCCGGGCGCATCGACGGGGCCGGGTCGTTCCAGCTCTTCCGGTACGTGACGCTGCCGCTGCTGATGCCGTTCCTGCTCATCATCACGGTGCTCACGGTCGAGGACACCTTCCACGCCTTCGACCTCATGCAGACCATGACCGGCGGGGGACCGTTCTTCTCCACCGAGATCATCGAGATCTACATCTACCGCTGGGCGTTCAGCGCCTCCATCCCGCAGCTCGGCTTCGCCTCCGCGGCCGCCGTCCTGTTCGGGTTGTTCGTCATGGTCGTCGGGGCGCTGCAGGCGTGGGCGCTCGTCGTGGCCCGGCGCAGCCGGAAGGAGCTGTCGTGAGCACCCTCGTCCCGTCCGTCCCCCGCGGCCGGCGCCTGGCGCAGCGGGCCCCGTGGTGGGGTGTCGTCCTGCTGCTGGCCGTCCTCGCGGTGGTGTGGGTCTACCCGTTCGTGTGGATGGTCTCGGCGTCGCTGAAGAGCTCCCTGGAGGTGTTCACCGCCGGGCTGGGGATCGTCCCGGAGGAGTTCGCCTGGGAGAACTACTCCCGCGCCTGGACGGACGCCAACTTCGGTCGCTACATGGTCAACACCGTGATCCTCACGGTGTCGACCGTGGTGATCGTCGTGGTCCGGTGCGCCCTGGCCGGGTACGTCCTGGGCCGGTTCCGGTTCCGGGGGCAGCGGGTCGTCGTCGGCGTCCTGGTCGCGACCCTCTTCGTGCCGACCGGGTACACGATCATCCCCATCGTCAAGCTGTCGATGGAGCTGGGGCTGCTGAACTCCCTCACCGGGATGGTTCTGGCGCTGTCGGGGGCGGCGAACGTGTCCGCGATCCTCATCTACGCCGGGTACTTCCGGCAGCTGCCGAAGGAGCTGGAGGAGGCCGCGACCGTCGACGGCGCGGGTTTCCTGCGGGTGTTCTTCCAGATCATGCTGCCGCTGTCGATGCCCGTCACCGCGACCGTCGCGCTGCTGACGTTCCTGGCCACCTGGAACGCGTTCTTCCTGCCCCTGGTGTTCTCCTTCAGCGACCCCGACCTGCGCACGCTGTCGGTCGGCATGCAGGCCTTCGTGGGTGAGAACGCCACCGACTGGTCCGGCATGGCGGCGGCCGGGGTCATCTCGATCCTGCCCATCGTGGCGCTCTTCCTGTTCCTCCAGCGGTACTTCGTCGAAGGCATCGCCGGCGCCGTCAAGTCCTGAAGCACCCGTCCTGCACGACCACTCTCGATGAGGAGAACCGTCATGCCCCAGATCTCCCGCCGCACGCTCCTCGCCGGCGGCGGCGCCCTGGCCGGAACCTCCCTGCTGACCGCCTGCGGCGGCGACAGCGGGGGCACCGGCTCCGGCCCCGGTGCGCCCGTCAGCCTGCGCTGGTGGGACCACTTCAGCGCCCTGCAGAAGTTCCACCGGGACTGGGCCGCGACCGAGTCCGCCGACCTCGGCGTCTCGATCGAGTACACGTACAACGACGTCAGCAAGTCCACCGAGGCGCTGCAGCTGGCCAACCAGAGCAAGCAGCTGCCCGACGTCTACAGCAACGTCGTCGGGCTGCCGCTGCCCGCGCTCGTCGCCGAGGGGTGGCTGCACGAGATCGTGCTGTCCGAGGAGGCGAAGGCGTCGCTGCCCGAGGGTGCCTACACCGAGGGCATCACGACGATCGACGGCAAGCTGTACGGCCTGCCGCTGTTCAGCTACCAGCAGTACGCCGCGGCGCACTGGTTCAACGTCGACCTCGTCACCGCCGCCGGTCTCGACCCCGACGACCCGCCCGCGTCCTACGACGACTTCCGGGCGAACCTGCAGAAGGTGAAGGCGTCCGGCGGGGATGCCGCGCCGATGGTGCTGGCCCTGGGCGGGGTGGCCCGCATGCGCGAGCAGATCGACGACCTGGCCCAGGCCGCCGGGTTCCCCGGGTTCCAGGGGATGAAGTACGCCACGGGGGAGTACGCGTACGACGACGACACCTACGTCGACGCGATCGAGTTCTGGAAGGAGCTCAACGACTCCGGGCTGATCCTGCCCGGCTCGGGCAGCCTCACCGTCGCCGACGCCCGGACCCGGTGGGCCTCGGGGGTCGCCGCGTACTTCCCCGACGGGCCCTGGTGCGCCGGTGGCGCGAAGAACGTCGTGCCGGAGTTCGTCGAGAAGATGGGCGTCGGCCCGATCCTGACCCCCGACGGCCGGCCCGTGGTCACCTACCGGGGGACGCCCGCCGCGCAGTTCTTCATCGCCGGGACGACGGCCCACCCCGAGGAGGCGACGGCCGTCATCGAGTCCATGACGACCACGGAGTACCAGAAGGGCCTGGCCAGCGGCATGGACCAGCCGCCCTCGGACCTGTCGGTGGTCGAGTCGGCCGACGTCATCGAGCCCTACAAGCAGCTGGCCGTCTGGTTCGCCGAGTCGGTCAGGCGGGCGCCGGAACCGATCGTCCGCAACCCCGCCGTCGCCCAGGTGCAGGCCGCGCAGAAACCCGTCAGCCCGCACCTGGGGGACATCGTCCAGGGGTACCTGGGCGGGGACGTCAGCGACCTGCGCGCCGCGCTGCGGGACCTCAACGCGCGGTTCGACGCCGACCTCGACGCGGCCATCGCGACGGCCGCCGGGGCGGGTGCGGCGGTCACGCGCCAGGACTACGCGTTCCCCGACTGGGTGCCCGGGCAGGACTGGACCCGCCCGGCCTGACCGGGCACCTCCGCCCGGCCCGGCCGGTCACGCCCCGGACGGGCCGGGCAGGAGGCGTTCGAGCAGTTCCAGGGACCGGCGGACGTCCACGGCCTGCGGGTCCAGCAACCACTGCACCTGCAGGCCGTCGGAGGCCGCGACGACCAGGGCGGCCGCGTCGACCGGGTCGAGGTCGGCGGCGATGCGGCCGGCGCGCTGCCCCTCGGCGATCCGCTCGGCGAGGTCGGCGCGGACGCGGGCGAAGCGCTCCCGGATGAACTCCCGGGTCAGCGGGTGCTGCTCCTGCAGGGCGTCGGCCATCAGCGTCGAGTACAGCTGCACCAGGCCGGGGACGACGCGGTTGCGGTCGGCCGACCGCGCGATGCCCTCCACGGCGCCGTGGTCGGCGCCGGGATCGGGCGGCAGCCGGCGCTCGTGCTCGCGGTAGGCCTCGACGAGCAGTTCGTCGCGGGAGGGGAAGTAGTGCCGTAGGGCGGCGTGCGAAACACCGATCGCGTCCCCGACCGACCGCAGCGACGCACCGTCGACGCCGCGGGCGGCGAACAGCTCGATGGCGTGGTCGAGGATCTGCTGCCGGCGCTCGACCCCCTTGCGGTACGAGCGGCGCTGCTCCGTTCCCTCAGGCACCGGCCCATGCTATGACCTGATCATGACCGGTCTCCCCTCCCTGCTCGTCACGGGTTCCGCCGGCGGCCTGGGCCGTGAACTCGTGCCCCGGTTGCGCGCGGCGGGCCACCGCGTCCGCTGCCTGGACCTCCAGCACCCCGGGGGCGCCGGGGCGGACGCGGTGGCGGGGTCGGTGACGGACCCGCGGGCCGTGGAGACCGCGCTGGAGGGCGTCGACGCCGTCGTCCACCTGGGCGGGATCAGCCGGGAGGCGGCGTGGGCGGACGTGCTGGAGACGAACGTCCACGGGACGTGGGTGCTGCTGGACGCGTGCGCCCGGCTCGGGGTGGGCAAGGTCGTGTTCGCCTCCAGCAACCACGCGGTCGGCCTGACGCCCCGGCTGGCCGACGGTGCCCACGTGCCCGCCGACGCCGAACCCCGGCCGGACAGCTACTACGGCTGGAGCAAGACGGCCGGGGAGTCGTTGTGCCGGTTGTTCGCCGAGCGCGCCGGGCTCGACGTCGTGTCGGTGCGGATCGGGTCGTGCTTCGAGCGTCCCGGCGACGTGCGGGGGCTGGCGACGTGGATGTCGTACGACGACTGCCGCCGGCTGGTCAGCGCGGCGGTCGACCCCGCCGTGACGGGGTGGCACTCGGTGTGGGGGATCTCCCGCAACACCCGCCGCTGGTGGTCGCTGGCCGAGGGCGAGGCCATCGGGTACCACCCGCAGGACGACTCCGAGCGGTTCGCGGCGCAGGTGCTGGCCGCCGCCGACCCCGACGAGGTCACCGACCTCGTCGGGGGTCCGTTCACCGCGAACCCGCTGGGGCGGCCGAACTGAGCCGCTCCGGGCCCGGGCGGGTCCAGGACCGCGGCGCCGACCGCCGCGAGGACGTCGTCCGCGGCGACGAGGGGAGCGGTGTCCTCGCCGCCGGCTAGCGCGCCGACGCGATCGTCCCCACCCCGAAGGCCGTCAGCACGGCCGCGCTCACGCGGTCCAGCGCCCGGGTCACCCGCGGGCGCCGCAACCACCCCACCGCGCGGGCCGCGCCGTGCGCGAGCACCGTCAGGTAGGTCAGCGCCACCGCCGCCTCGACCACGCCCAGCAGCAGCGTCGCGCCCACCCCCGCCCCGGCCGGGACGAACTGCGGGACGACGGCCAGGAAGAACAACCCGACCTTCGGGTTCAGGACGCACGAGACCAGCCCGGACCGGAACGCCACCGGTCCCGGCACCGCGCCCGCCGCGACGGGCGTCGCGCCGTCGGTGCGGCGGTGGGCGAGGAACGTGCGCAGTCCCAGGTACACCAGGTAGGCGCCGCCGGCGACCTTGAGCACCTGGTACGCCTGCGCCGACCGCTCCAGCAGCGCCGCCAGCCCGACGGCCACCGCGCTCGCCCACACCAGCGCCCCGACCGCCGAGCCCAGCGCCGTCAGCACCCCCGAGCGGGCGCCGTGCAGGCTGTTGCGCAGCACCAGGAACGTGTTCGGGCCGGGGGTCAGCTCCAGCAGCAGGCACAGCGCGCAGAAGGCGAGGACGGCTCCGGGGGTCACCGTCCGACCGTAGCCAGTCGCGGGCGCGGTCGTCGCCGTCCGTGGAGGCGGCGCCGCCGCTCGACCGCCCGAGCGCGCGGCGGAGCGGTGGGCACGGGGAACGGTTCGCGGCGAAGGGTTGACACCTTCTAGCTACGCTAAATAGCCTCCAGGTACGGCTACTAGCTCTAGCCGCCACCGCCGGCCCAGACCCGCGCGACGGTGCCCACCCGCCGAACCGAAGGACTCCCCGTGAGCAAGCCGTACACCGACGCCGGCGTCGTCCCCGTCAACGGGTCGCAGCCCGTCATCACCTACCACCCCGTCACCGTCGACGCCCCGGGCCGTCCCAGCCCCCTGCAGGTCAAGGTCTCCGTGCCCGCCACGGGCGGCGACCTGCCGGTCATCGTCCTCTCCCACGGTCACGGCGCGTCCAACTTCCTGGCCTCCATGAAGGGCTACGCCCCGCTGGCCGAGTTCTGGGCCGCCCACGGCTTCGCCGTCATCCAGCCCACGCACCTGGACGCCGGCGAGCTCGGCCTGCGCGAGGCCGACCTGCCCGACGCGCCGCTCTTCTGGTACGACCGGGCGAACGACGTGCGCCACGTCCTCGACCACCTCGACGACCTCCAGGAGCAGGTCCCCGGCCTCGCCGCCCGCGGGCTCGACGCCGACCGGGTCGCCGCCGTCGGCCACTCCCTGGGGGGCATGACCGTCGCCTCCCTGCTGGGCATGCAGGTCCTGGACCCCGCCGACCAGCGCCCCCGGGACCTCTCCGACCCCCGGATCAAGGCCGGCGTGCTGATCGGCGCTCCCGGGGCCGGTCACGACCTGGCGGACTGGGCCCGCGAGAACTACCCCGTCCTGCAGCACGTCGACTTCAGCACCATGACGGGCGCGGCTCTCGTCGTCGCCGGCGACGCCGACCTCAACCCGTTCTTCTCCGGACGGGTCAGCTACCGCTCCGACGCCTTCACCCTCAGCCCGGGCCCGGGCAAGACGCTGCTGACCCTCTTCGGGGCGGAGCACATCTACGGCGGCGTCTCCGGCTACGACGCGGCCGAGACCTCGGACGAGGACCCCGAGCGCGTCGCCACGCTCCGGGCCCTCGTGTGGGCGTACCTGCGCAGCCGCCTGTTCGCCGACGACCCCGCCTGGCAGGACGCCGTCGACGCCCTGGCCGCCGCCGAGCAGCCCCTGGCCGAGATCGAGGTGAAGTAGCAGCGGTCGCACGGACCCGGGCCCACCCCGGTCGCCCGGGGGCACGGTCGTCCGCACGCCCGGCCGGTCGGCCGTGGACCGTCCGGGTCCCCTCCGCGCTCGCCCCACCCCGCACCGGCGCGACTAATCGTGCTAGTTTGCGGCTAATCCCCGTACCCGCCGTCGGGTGCGACCGCCCCACCGATGCGACGGGTTCCGATGATGAGTCCCCTGAACCGCACGTACCCCGCCGCGCGAGGGTGCCGAGCGCGGGCCCACCGTGCCTAGGGCGGGCCTCGACGCCGCCACCGTCACCCGCGCGGCAGCCGAGGTCGTCGACGAGGTCGGCTACGCCGGCCTCACGATGGGACTGGTCGCGGACAGGCTCGGGGTGCGGGCGCCGTCCCTCTACAAGCACGTCGCCGGGCAGGCGGACCTCAGCCGCCGCATCGCCGTGCTGGCGGTCACCGAGATCGGCGACGCCCTGCGAGACGCGATGCAGGGCAAGGCGGAGCGCCAGGCGCTCGAAGCCGCCGCCCACGCGACACGGCGGTACGCCCGGGGATTCCCCGGTCGCTTCGCGGCCACCCTGTACAACACGGCGACCGGTCCCGAGGACCCGCTCCACCTCGCGTGGCTGCGGGTCGTGGAATCCCACCTGGCCATCCTGAGCGGGTACGGGATCCCGGAGGAGGACACGCGGCACGCCCTCCAGATGCTCCGCAGTTTCCTCGACGGTTTCTCCCTGATCGAACCGGCGGGCGAGATGCAGACCGAGGACGAGATCGACGCCGGTTTCCGGTGGCTGATCGCCTTCATCGACCGCGGCCTGCGCGAACTGCCCGGCCCCCGGCGCGGCGCTCGACCGAGGACGGCGGTGGCTCCGGCCCCCGCGGGCGCGCCCGGCTCGACGAGGTAGCCGGCGCCGCCGGGGGAACGGGCGGCACCGGGCGGCGACGGGGTTCAGTCGCAGGCGCGGCCGTCGCCGTCCGCGTCCCGGTACCAGTCGTACTCCGGGTCGGTCCCGGCGACGTACGGGCCGCGCCCGGCCTCCCGCGCCTCCCGGCACGACGCGAACCGCGGGTCCGTCCCGTCCCCGCCGGCGGCGGACGGGGACGCCTGCGCGACCGGCTGGTCCGGGCACGTCGCCAGCACCCGCGCGACCGCGTCCCGCTCGGCGGGGGTCACCCACAACCCGTACGCCGCCTTCACCGCCACCTGCCGCGCCACGTACGCGCAGCGGAAACCCGTGTTCGGCGGCAGCCACGTCGCGGCGTCCCCGTCGCCCTTGGCCGAGTTCAGCGGCCCGTCCACGGCCAGCAGTTCCAGCGGGTCGTTGGCGAACCGCGCGCGCCGGTCCGCGTCCCACTGCTGCGCCCCGGTCTGCCACGCGTTCGACAGCGCCACCACGTGGTCGATCTGCACGGCGTCGCTGGTGCCCTCGCCGCGGACGAACGCGACGGTCCCGCCGCCGTACGGGTCGGCCAGGGTCCCGCTCGCCACGACGCAGTCCCGGGTGCCCGGCCGGAACCGGACCTCCGTCAGGTCCCGGGCGAGGACGTCGTTGCGGGTGTCGCACCCGTTGCGGTCGGTGTCGACCCAGCCGTCGCCGAACGCCTCCCGGCTGTACCCCGTCTTCGGGGCCCGCCCCTTCACCGGCAGCGCCGCCAGCTGCTCGGCGGCGGTCCCCGCCGCCGGTGGGGACGGCTCGGGAGCGGGGGAGCAACCGCCCAGGAGCAGCGCCGCCACGGCCAGGGCCACGACGGCGGACGGGCGGCGGTTCGGCGTCAGCACGATCGGCATGGTCCCCGACCGGGGCCGGGCGCGCTCCCGGGCGCTGCCCGGGAGCGAGCGGGCGGACGGCGCACCGGCCCGGACGTGCGATAGTCGGATGCCCGCTGAAGCCCCCGGCGGCGTTCATCGCGCCCCCACCCCCCGCGAGGAGACGCCTCCATGGACGCAGTCGACCGGGTCGACGCCCCGCGGTCCCCGGCCCTGCCGGTCCCGGACACGGCCCTCGGCCGGCTCACCGCCCTCACCGCCCGGGTGCTGGGGGCCCGCACCGCCCGGTTCTGCCCGCTGCCCGCGCCCGTCCCCGCCGACCCCCTGGACACCGTCACCGCGCACCTCGCCCCCGGGCCCGGCCACGCCCTCGACGCCCTCGACGCCGGCGACGCGCTCGTCGTCCCCGACGCCCGCGCCGACGCCCGCCTGCGCGACCTGCCGCCGGTCGTCTCCGGGACCGTCGGCAGCTACCTCGGCGTCCCGCTGCGCGACCGGGACGGTGACCCCACCGGCGTCCTGTGCGTCACCGACCCCGCGCCGCGCGCGTGGACCGCGGCCGACGTCTCGCTGCTGACCGACCTCGCCGCCGCCGCCGGCACCGAGCTCGGGCTGGCGGCCCTCGCGCTGGACCTGGAGACGGCCCGGGTCCGCTCGGAGCTCGCGATCAGCGCCGGGGGCGTCGGCACGTTCGACTGGGACGTGCAGTCCGGGACCCTCACCTGGGACGCGAAGCTGCTGGAGATGTTCGGCTACGCCGCCGACGACTTCGGCCGCACCATCGACGACTTCTACCGGCGGCTGCACCCCGACGACCTCCTCCGCGTCGAGGAGGCCCTGCGCCTGTCCGTCGAGGGGGCCGGGCAGTTCGCCGCGGAGTACCGCGTCGTGCGGCCCGACGGCAGCACCCGCTGGGTCCGGGCCCGCGGGCAGGCGCTCACGGACGAGTCCGGGCGCACCGCCCGGCTCCTGGGGGCGGCCTACGACACCACCGCCGCGCACGACGAGGACGCCCGGGTGGCGCGGGTCCTGGAGTCGATGAGCTCGGCGTTCTTCTCCCTGGACCGGCAGTGGCGGTTCTCCTACGTGAACTCCGAGGCCGAGCGGGTCCTGGGTCGTTCGCGCGCCGAGCTCCTCGGCGGCGACGTCTGGGAGCTGTTCCCCGACGCGGTGGCCTCGCCCTTCGAGGAGCACTACCGCGGGGTCGCGGAGTCGGGCCGGCCGGCGACGTTCGAGGCGTTCTACCCCGCGCCGCTGAACGCCTGGTACGAGGTGCGGGCCTGGCCGGACCCCGACGGGGTGTCGGTGTACTTCCTGGACATCACCGAGCGCCGCCGGGCGCAGCGCACGCTGGAGGCCGCGCACGCCGACGCGGCCGCCGCCGCGGAGCGGTTGCGGCTGATCGTCCGGGTCAGCGAGGACCTGTCCTCGACGCTGGAGGTCGAGGAGGCGTACGCGCGGCTGGCCCAGCACCTCGTGCCCGAGCTGGGGGACTGGTGCCTGGTCACCCTCGTCGACGACACCGGCGGGCTGCGCGACCTCGGCTGCCACCACGTCGACCCGGCTCGCCAGGACCTCGTGCGGGCCTACCGGGAGGCCCGCCTCACGGCGCTGTCGCCGGACTCCTACCTGTTCCGGGTGTGGCGGACCGGGCGCCCGGTCTCGATCCCCTCGGGGGCGACCGAGGCGATCGCGGCCCAGCTCGACGAGCGCGGCCCGGCCCGCGAGCTCATCGCCGCGCTGGCCCCGCAGGCGTTCGTGTGCCTGCCGGTGCGGGCCCGGGGCCGGACCGTCGGGCTCATCACCCTGTTCCACGACGAGGCCGGCGACCGGCTCTCGGCGGAGGACCTGCTGCTGGCCTCCGAGGTCGCCGACCGGGCCGGTCTGGCGCTGGACAACGCGCGGTTGTACTCCCAGCAGCACCGGGTGTCGGAGGGGTTGCAGCGCAGCCTGCTGACCGACCCCGTCCAGCCCGACCACGTGCAGGTCGTCGTGCGCTACCGGCCCGCGGCGCGGGCCGCGCGGGTCGGCGGCGACTGGTACGACGCGTTCCTCACCCCCGACGGGACGACGGTCCTGGTCATCGGCGACGTCATGGGCCACGACGTCGACGCGGCGGCGGCGATGAGCCAGGTGCGGTCCCTGCTGCGCGGGATCGCCTACAGCACCGGGGGCAGCCCGGCGCGGGTCCTGTCGGGCCTGGACGCGGCCATGCAGGGCCTGGACGTCGGCACGACGGCGACGGCCGTCGTGGCGCGGCTGGAACTGCGGGAGGACGGCCGCCGGCTGCGGTGGTCCAACGCCGGTCACCTCGGCCCGGTGCTGGTGGGGCCGGACGGTGCGGTGAGCACGCTGGAGGGCGAGCACGCCGAGCTGCTGCTGGGCATCGACCCGGCGGCGTCCCGGTCGGACACGGTGCGGGAGCTGCCGGACGGGGCGACGGTCCTGGCGTTCACCGACGGCCTCATCGAGCGGCGCGACCGGCCGCTGGAGGAGGGGCTGCGCCTGCTGCACGCCGCGCTCGCCGACCTCGCCGCGGCCTCGCTGGACGACCTCGTGGACGGGGTCCTGCGGCGGATGGTGCCCGGCGAGCACGAGGACGACGTCGCGGTCCTGGCCCTGCGGATGCACCCCCGGCAGGGGGAGCGGCCGGCCGAGGCGGGTCCGGAGTCGGTGCCCGAGGCGGTGCCGCCCGTCCCCTGACCGGGCCCTGACCGGGCCCTGACCGGGGGCGGTCAGGGGTGGGTGCGCAACCGCTCCAGACCCACCAGCAGGCTCTCCAGCCCCAGCCGGAACGCGCGCTCGGACCGGTCGCCGGGCTGGGCGCGGGTGGCCCGCACGGCCCGGGCCAGGCGGGAGCCGGGGTCCGGGGAGTCGGCCCACACCTGCCCGGGGGCGCCCGCGTCGAGCGCGGACCCGAGCACGAGGTCGTCGAGGGCGGTGACGGCGTGCAGCAGGTCGTCGTCGGCGAAACCGGCCTCGTGCAGGACGTCGGCGAGGGCCTCGTAGGAGGCCAGCGCGGCGGGGTGGGTCACCGTCTGCGCCGTCAGCAGCGGCACGACGGCGGGGTGGGCGGCGTACGTCGCGCGGTACCGCGACGCCCACCGGTCCACGAACCGGGCCCAGTCCTCCCCGGGGACCCGCTCGGTGACCATGCCCTCGGCCGACAGCAGGCCCCGGACGCCCTCGACGACCTCCTCGCGCCCGCCCTTGACGTGGTGGTACAGCGAGGAGGTGCTGACGCCGAGGTCCTTCGCCAGCCGGGGCAGGGCCAGCGCCCCGGTCCGGTCGAGCTGGTCCAGCGCGGCCCGCACGATCCGGTCGCGCGAGAGCAGCGGCGTGGTGGGGCGGGCCACGGGTTCCTCCGTCGGGTCAGGCGGGTTGCTGCTGGGTGATGCAGTGGATGCCGCCGCCGAACGCGAACACGTCGCGGGCGTCCACGGTGACGACCCGGCGGCCGGGGTAGGCGGCCTCCAGCACGGCCGCGGCCTGCGCGTCGCGGGGGTCGTCGAACGCGCAGGCGACGACGACGGAGTTCGCGACGTAGTGGTTCACGTAGGAGTGGTCGACCAGCTCGCCGTCGACCTCGGACGTCTCGGGCGCGGGGATCTCGATGACCCGCAACGGGTTCCCCCGGGCGTCGGTCGCCGAGCGCAGGACCTCCGCGACCTCCCGGCTGACCTCGTGGTCGGGGTGGCCGGGGTCGGCCTGGGTGTGCACCAGGACCTGCCCGGAACTGGTGAACGCCGCCACGATGTCGACGTGCCCGCGGGTGCCGAACTCGCCGTAGTCCGCGGTCAGCCCGCGCGGCAGCCAGATCGCCGTGGTCGTGCCGAGCTGGGCGTGGACCTCGGCCTCGACCTGCTCGCGCGTCCAGCCGGGGTTGCGGTGCGGGTCCAGCTGCACGGTGTCGGTCAGCAGGACCGTCCCGCGGCCGTCGACGTGGAAACCCCCGCCCTCCTGGGTGAGGGGGGAGGAGCTGACGGGGGTGCCGGTGAGGCCGGCGACGGTGCGGGCGACGCGGGCGTCGTCGTCCCAGCGGGCCCAGGACTGCGCGCCCCAGCCGTTGAAGACCCAGTCCACGGCGACGGCCGAGCCGTCGGCGGCGCGGGCGAACGTGGGGCCGGAGTCGCGCAGCCAGGCGTCGTCGAGCGCGACGTCGACGAGGTCGACGCGCGGGTCGAGGAGCTCGCGGGCCGCGGCCCGGTCGCCGGGGTCCACCAGCACCGTGACGGGCTCGAACCCCGCGACGGTGTTCGCGACGGCGCTCCAGGCGCGGCGGGCCCGGGCCAGGTCGGGGCCGCCGGCCTCGCCGAAGGTGGGGTTGGGGGTGGGGAACGCCATCCAGGTGCGCTGGTGCGGTTCCCACTCGGCGGGCATGTGCTGTCCGGTCACGTTCTCCTCCTGGGGCGGGTGCGCCGTGGCGGGACGACCCTAACCGAAAGCATGTCGGTTATGGTGGCGGACGTGTGCACCGACGACGTCACCACCGCGTCCGGGCGACGGGCAGAGCCGTGCGCCTGACCCCCAGCGAACGCGACCGGCTGCTGATCTTCACGGTCGCCGAGCTCGCCCGGGCCCGCCGCGCCCGCGGCCTGCGGCTCAACGTCCCCGAGGCCACCGCCGTCGTCGCCGACACCGTGTGCGAGGCCGCCCGGGACGGGAGGCGCCTGGCCGAGGCCATGGAGGCCGGGCGCTCGGTCCTCGGACCCGACGACGTCCTGCCCGGCGTCGCCGACGTCGTCCCCCGGGTCGAGGTCGAGGCCGTCTTCGACGACGGCACCCGCCTCGTCGTCGTCGTCGACCCCTTCGGCGGCGGGTCGCTCGGCCCGGACGCCCCCGGCGCCGTCCTGCCCGGGCCGCCCACCCCGCTGGAGTTCGACGACGTGGTCACCCTCAGCGTCACGAACACCGCCACCGTGCCGGTCAGCGTCACCTCCCACTTCCACTTCTTCGAGGTGAACCCCCGCCTCGCGTTCGACCGCGCCGCCGCCTACGGCCGCCGCGCCGCGATCGACGCCGGCGCCACCGTCCGCTGGGACCCCGGCCAGACCCGCGAGGTCCGGCTCACCCCCATCGGCGGGGACCGCGTCGCCATCGGCTTCGCCGGTCTCGTCGACGGGCCGCTGGACGCCCCCGGCGCGTTCGAGCAGGCGCTGGAGCGCGCCCGCGCCTGCGGGTACCTCGACCGCGCCCCCACCGACACCGACACCGACACGGACGCCGGAACCGACGGGAGCCCCCGATGAGCCTGTCCAGCGAGGACTACGCCGCCACCTACGGCCCGCGCGCCGGGGACCGGGTCCGCCTCGGCGACACCGGCCTCGTCGTCCGGGTCGAGCACGACGCCCAGGCGCCGGGGGAGGAGTTCCTCGCCGGTTTCGCCAAGACCGCCCGCGACGGCCTGCACCTGAAGGCCGCCACCGTCCGCGAGACCTGCGACGTCGTCATCTCCAACGTCGTCGTCATCGACGCCGTGCAGGGCGTCCGCAAGGTGTCCATCGGCATCCGCGAGGGCCGCATCAGCGGCGTCGGGCGCGCCGGGAACCCCGACACCCTCGACGGCGTGGACGTCGTCGTCGGGACCGGCACCACCATCGTCTCCGGCGAGGGGCTCATCGCCACCGCCGGCGCCGTCGACACCCACGTGCACCTGCTGTCCCCCCGGGTGATGGAGGCCTCCCTCGCCTCCGGCGTCACGACGATCATCGGCCAGGAGTTCGGGCCGGTCTGGGGCGTCGGGGTGAACTCCCCGTGGGCGCTGCGGCACGCGTTCAACGCGTTCGACGCCTGGCCGGTGAACATCGGGTTCCTCGGCCGGGGATCGGCCAGCGAACCCGGCTCCTCGGTCGAGGCGCTCGTCGAGGGCGGTGCCTGCGGGTTCAAGGTCCACGAGGACATGGGCGCGCACGCCCGCGCCCTGGACACCGCGCTCACCGTGGCCGAGGAGTTCGACGTGCAGGTCGCGCTGCACACCGACGGCATCAACGAGGCGCTGTCGGTCGAGGACACCCTCGCCGTCCTGGACGGCCGCACCATCCACGCGTTCCACATCGAGGGCTGCGGCGGCGGGCACGTCCCGAACGTCCTGCGGATGGCGGGCGAACCGAACGTCATCGGCTCCTCCACGAACCCGACGCTGCCGTTCGGCCGCGACGCCGTCGCCGAGCACTACCACATGATCATGTCGGTCCACGCGCTCAAGGAGGACCTGCCCGGCGACGCGGCCCTGGCCCGCGACCGCATCCGCGCGGGGACGATGGGCGCCGAGGACGTCCTGCACGACCTCGGCGTCATCCCCATCACCTCCTCCGACGCGCAGGGCATGGGCCGGGCCGGGGAGACCGTCCGGCGGACGTTCGCGATGGCCGGGAAGATGAAGCGGGAACTCGGCGCCGAGCACCCCGACCACGACAACGCCCGCGCGCTGCGGTACGTCGCCAAGCTCACCGTGAACCCGGCCATCGCGCACGGGCTGTCCCACGAGGTCGGCACCCTGGAGGTCGGCAAGCTCGCCGACGTCGTCCTGTGGCGGCCGGAGTTCTTCGGGGCCAAACCCGAACTCGTCCTCAAGGCGGGTTTCCCCGCCTACGGCGTCACCGGGGACCCCAACGCCGCCATCGACCGCGCCCAGCCCCTCGTCCTCGGGCCGCAGTTCGGCGCGCACGGCGCGACCGCGGCCGACCTGTCGGTGGCGTTCACCTCGCAGGCCGCCGCCGCGGACGGCAACGACGCCATGACCACCCGGCGGCGGCGCGTCGGGGTGCGCGGCACCCGCGGCATCGGCCTGCCCTCCATGGTGCGCAACTCCCGGCTCGCGCAGGTCCGGGTGGCCCCCACGGGTCTGGTCACCCTCGACGGGGAACCGATCAGCTCCCAGCCGGCGGACGCCACGAGCCTGACGCGGCTGTACCACCTCTGAGCGGAGCACCACCTCCGAGCGGAGCGGCGGGGGCCTCGGGGCTCAGGACGGGGCCCGGCCGTCGCGTCCCGTCCCGGCGAACTCGGCGGCGAGCCGCTCGGACCCGCGTGCGAGCAGGGTGACGTCGGCGCCGACGAGGGCGAAGTCCACCCCGGCCGCGACGTACCGGCGGGCGACCTCGGGGTCGAAGGCGTTGACGCCCACCGGTTTCCCGGCCGCCTGCACCTCGCCGACCGTCTGGTGGACGGCGGCGACGACGTCGGGGTGGGTCTGCTGCCCGAGCAGGCCCATCGAGGCGGCGAGGTCGCTGGGGCCGACGAGCACGGCGTCGATCCCGGGGGTGGCCGCGATCGACCGGGCGTTGGCGACGCCCTCGGCGGTCTCGACCTGCACGACCACCGACACGTGGTCGGCGCCGTCGCGCAGGTACCCCTCGACCCGGTTCCAGCGGGCCGAGCGGGCCAGGGCGCTGCCGACGCCGCGGCGGCCCGCCGGCGGGTACTGCGTGGCGCGCGCGACCTCCCGGGCCTGCTCGGGCGTGGACACCATGGGGACCAGGACGTTCTGCGCGCCCAGGTCGAGCACCTGCTTGAGCAGCACGTCGTCGGCGGCGGCGACGCGGACGACGGGTGTCACCGGGTACCCGGAGACGGCGTGCAGCTGGGCCAGGACCGACTGCAGGCCGTTCGGGGCGTGCTCCATGTCGACGAGGACCCAGTCCAGCCCGGAACCGGCCATGATCTCCGCGGCGACGGGGGAGCCGGAGCAGATCCACCCCCCGAACAGGGGGCGGCCGGCGGCGGCCAGGGCGTCGCGCAGGGTGGGCGTCAGCGGAAGCGGCACGAGATCGTCCCCAGTCGTCCGTAGTCGGCGAGGACGGTGTCCCCGGGGTGGACCCACATCGGGCGGGTGAACGACCCGGCGAGGACGACGTCCCCGGCGCTGAGGCCGTCGTCGTGCTGGGCGAGCTTGCGCGCCAGCCACACCACGCCCGCCGCGGGGTGGTTCAGGACCGCGGCCGCGACCCCGGACTCCTCGATGGTCTCGTTGCGGTACAGCAGGGCCGACACCCAGCGCAGGTCGACCTCCTGCGGGCCGACGGGGTTCCCGCCGAGCACCATGCCGCCCATGGCGGCGTTGTCGCTGATGGTGTCGACGATGGTGCGGCCCTGCATCTCCAGGCGGGAGGACAGGATCTCCAGCGCGGGCACGACGTACTCGGTGGCCCGCAGCACGTCGAAGATCGTCGTGCCCGGTCCGGCGAGGTCGGTCTTCAGGACGAACGCGAGCTCGACCTCGATGCGGACGTTGGAGAACCGGGCGTGCTCGATCGTCGAGCCGTTCTCGTGGACCATGTCCGCGAAGATCGCGCCGTAGTCGGGTTCGGTGATGCCGGTGGCGGCCTGCATGACCTTCGACGTCAGCCCGATCTTGCGGCCCACGAGGCGGCGGCCGGCGGCCTGGCCCCGGCGGCGCCACTCGTTCTGGACGGCGTAGGAGTCCTCGACGGTCATGCCGGGGTGGCGGGCGGTCAGCAGCGGGACGGTGGTGCGGTCGCGCTCGGCCGCGGCCAGCTCGTCGGCGATGGCGGTGATGGTGCCGGGTTCCAGCACGTCTCAGTCCTCCGTCCGGTCTCGGGCCTCGTACCTCGCGCGCCACGAGGCGTTCATCGGGAACAGCCCCTCGACGGGGTTCCCCTCGGCGACGCGCTCGGCGATCCACGCGTCCTCGGCCTCCTGGGCCAGGGCGGCGTCGGCGACCTCCTCGGCGATCGCGCGGGGGACGACGAGGACGCCGTCGGCGTCGCCGACGACCACGTCGCCGGGCTGGACGGTGGTCCCGCCGCAGGCGACGGTGACGTCGCTGTCCCACGGGACGTGCCTGCGCCCCAGGACCGCGGGGTGGGCGCCGCGGGAGTAGACGGGCAGCCCGACGGCGGTCACGGCGTCGTGGTCGCGGACGCCGCCGTCGGTGACGATCCCGGCCGCGCCGCGGGCGTTCGCGCGGATCGCCAGGACGTCCCCGAGGGTTCCCGAGCCGGTCTCCCCGCGGGCCTCGATGACGATGACCTCGCCGGGGCCGACGGCGTCGAAGACGCGCTTCTGGGCGTTGTACCCGCCGCCGCGGGAGGCGAACAGGTCCTCGCGGTTGGGGACGAAGCGCAGGGTGCGGGCCACCCCGACGAGCTTGGTCCCCGGGTGGTTGGACCGGACGCCGTCGATGGTCACGTTGTCCAGGCCGCGCTTGCGCAGCTGGCCCGACAACGCCGCCACGGGGGTGCGTTCGAGCTTGTCCCGCAACGCCTCCGGCAGGGCGTCACCGGCCGGGGGCAGCCCGGCGGCGGCCCGCGAGCCCCACGCCTCCTCGCGCTGGAGGTCGTCGGCGGCGGGGACGGAGCCGAGGGCGGGGTCGAACCCGTGCTCGCCCTGGACGACGGTGGTGACGAGGCGCCCGGTGCTCGGGCCGCCGGGGACGTCGACCTCGACCTCGACGACGTCGCCGGGCACGACGACGCTCGCCCCGGCGGGGGTGCCGGTGAGGATCACGTCACCGGTCTCGAGGGTGAAGTGCTGGGACAGGTCGGCCACGAGCTGGGCGAGGGGGAACAGCAGCCCGGCGGTGGTGTCGTCCTGAGCGGGTTCGCCGTTGACCCAGGTCCGCAGCCGCAGGGCGTGCGGGTCCACGGCCCGGGCGTCCAGGAGGGCGGGGCCGAGCGGGGTGAAGCCGTCGCCGCCCTTGGAGCGGACGTTGGAGCCCTTGTCGTTGGCGCGCAGGTCGTACAGCCCGAGGTCGTTGGCCGCGGTGACGTGCGCGACGTGGTCCCAGGCGTCCTGGAGGGGGACGCGGCGGGCCGGGGTGCCGATGACGAGGGCGATCTCGCCCTCGAACCCGAGCAGCTCGGTGCCGGCGGGGCGCTCGACGGTGCCGCCGCTGCCGGCCAGGGAGCTGGAGGGCTTGAGGAAGTAGGAGGGTGCGGCGGGCCGCCGGCCGCGCTGCTGCGCGCGGGAGTCGTAGGCGAGGTGGACCGCGACGACCTTGCCGGGCCGCGCCGGCAGCGCGGTGCAGGGCACCGGGGTGGGGGGCGAGGACGGCATCTGCGCACTCCTTCGTGTGTATCCGAAACCGTATACGATCCTGGATCGCTGTCCGGGGGCCGTCAAGTGCCCTCGGGTGAGGAGGAACCTCGGCGACGCCGAGGTGTGGAGGTCTTGCGAGGTGGCCCCGGCCGTGCTTACCGTATTCACGAAGATATACGATCTTCCGGCGATGGGGCGGGGGTGTCACGCGTGAGTCCAGGCCCGGTGGCGGGAGCCGCCACCTCGAAGGTCGAGCAGGCCTACGAGCTGATCCGCGAGCGGATCGTCTCGGGCCGGTACACGCCCGGGTACCGGCTCGTCCTCGGCGCCCTGGCCCGCGAGCTCGGCTCGTCCCCCGTCCCGGTCCGCGAGGCGATCCGCCGGCTCGAGGCCGAGTCGCTCGTCGCGTTCGAGCGCAACGTCGGCGCCACCGTCCGCGGTCTGGACCCGGTGGAGTACCGGTGGACGATGGAGACCCTCGCCGTCGTCGAGGGAGCGGCCGTGGGCCAGGCGCTCCCGCTGCTGACCGCCGCCGACCTCGCCGAGGCCCGGCGGCTCAACGACCTGATGCGCGCCGAGCTCGACCAGCCCGCGGGGGAGTTCGACACCCAGCGCTTCAGCCAGCTCAACCAGCGGCTGCACCGGACGCTGGCCGCGCCGTGCCCCAACCCGCACCTGCTCGAGCTGGTCGACCGCGGCTGGCACCGGCTGGCGACGCTGCGCACCAGCGTGTTCTCCCTCGTCCCCGACCGCACCCACCAGTCCGTGGCCGAGCACGACGCGCTGCTCGACCTCATCGCCGCCGGCGCCGACGCGCTCACCGTCGAGGCGGCCGCCCGCGAGCACCGCGCCGCGACGCTGCGGGCCGTCCTGGCCCACGAGGCGCGCGACCCCGGTACGACCCCCTGACCCGACCGCACCCGAGGAGACGACCATGACCACCGTGGAGACCGGCGTCGAGGCCACCACCCGGCACGTGCCCGAGGGCCTGCCCACCCACCTGCAGCACTTCATCGACGGCGAGCTGCGCGACTCCGTCGACGGCGCCGTCTTCGGCGTGCTGGACCCGGTGTCGAACCAGGACTACGCCACCGCCGCCGCCGGGCAGGCCGCGGACGTCGACGCCGCCGTCCAGGCCGCCCAGCGCTCCTTCGACTCCGGGGTGTGGGCCGAGAAGCCGGCCCGGGCCCGTGCCCGCGTCCTGAACCGGATCGCCGACCTCGTCGAGGCCAGCGACAGCCGGCTGGCCGAGCTGGAGACCTTCGACACCGGCCTGCCCATCACCCAGGCCCTCGGGCAGGCGCAGCGGGCCGCGGAGAACTTCCGGTTCTTCGCCGACCTGATCGTCGCCCAGACCGACGACGCCTACAAGGTCCCCGGCAGGCAGATCAACTACGTCAACCGCAAACCCGTCGGCGTCGCTGGGCTCATCACGCCGTGGAACACCCCCTTCATGCTGGAGAGCTGGAAGCTGGCCCCCTCCCTCGCCTCCGGGTGCAGCGTCGTGCTCAAACCCGCCGAGTTCACCCCGCTGTCGGCGAGCCTGTGGGCGCAGATCTTCACCGAGGCCGGCCTGCCGCAGGGTGTCTTCAACCTCGTCAACGGCATCGGCGAGGAGGCCGGCGACGCCCTCGTCAAGCACCCGCAGACCCGGCTCATCTCCTTCACCGGCGAGACCACCACCGGTCAGCTGATCTTCCGCAACTCCGCGACCCACCTCAAGGGCATGTCGATGGAGCTCGGCGGCAAGTCCCCGGCGGTTGTCTTCGCCGACGCCGACCTCGAGGCCGCGCTGGACTCCACCCTGTTCGGGGTGTTCTCCCTCAACGGCGAACGCTGCACCGCCGGGTCGCGCATCCTGGTGCAGCGCAGCATCTACGACGAGTTCGTCGAGCGGTACGCCGCCCGGGCGAAGAACATCGTCGTCGGGAACCCGCACGACCCCAAGACCGAGGTCGGCGCCCTGGTCCACCCCGAGCACTACGAGCGGGTCCTGGGCTATGTGGAGATCGGCAAGACCGAGGGCCGGCTCGTCGCCGGCGGCGGCCGCCCCGAAGGGCTGCCCGTCGGCAACTACCTGGCCCCCACAGTGTTCGCCGACGTCCCCTCCACCGCCCGCATCTTCCAGGAGGAGATCTTCGGCCCCGTCGTCGCGATCACCCCCTTCGAGGACGAGGCCGACGCGATCCGCCTGGCCAACGACGTCAAGTACGGCCTCGCCGGGTACGTGTGGACCTCCGACCTCACCCGCGGGCACCGCGTCGCGCACGCCATCGAGGCCGGCATGGTGTGGCTGAACTCGCACAACGTCCGCGACCTGCGCAGCCCGTTCGGCGGGGTCAAGGCCTCCGGCCTGGGCCACGAGGGCGGGTACCGCTCCCTGGACTTCTACTCCGAGCAGCAGGCCGTCCACATCACCCTCGGCGACGTCCACACCGCCCGCTTCGGCGCCGCCGCCGCCGGCGAGATCGACGGCTGAGCACGCCACCGGCACCCCGTTCGCCCTCCCCACCCCTTCTCGACGAGGAGAACCCGTGAGCACCGACCTGCCCACCCCGCCCGACGTCATCCGCTGCGCGTACGCCGAGCTCGTCGTCACCGACCTGCAGAGGTCGAAGTGGTTCTACACCGAGCTGCTCGGCCTGGTGGTCACCCACGAGACCGAGGACGCCCTGTACCTGCGCGCCTTCGAGGAGTACCTGCACCACTCCCTCGTCGTGCGGCAGGGCCCGGTCGCGGCGCTGGCGAAGTTCGCCTACCGCGTCCGCACCCCCGGCGACCTCGACCTGGCCGAGGCCTACTACCGCGCGCTCGGCGTCGAGGTCCGCCGGGTGCCCGCGGGCACCACCAGGGGGATCGGCGAGGCCGTCCAGGTCGTCGACCCGCTGGGTTTCCCCGTGGAGTTCTTCCACGAGGCCGAGCACGTCGAGCGGTTCACCCAGCGCTACGACCTGCACGGCGCCGGGGCGATCTCCCGGCTGGACCACTTCAACGTCGTCACCCCCGACGTGCCCGCCGCGCGGGACTACTACGAGGGCCTGGGGTTCAAGGTGTCCGAGGACATCGAGGACGACGAGGGCACCGTCTACGCGGCCTGGATGTACCGCAAGCCGACCGTCCACGACGTCGCCCTCACCGGCGGCGACGGCCCCCGCATGCACCACATCGCGTTCGCCACCCACGAGCGCAGCCAGATCCTGCACCTGTGCGACCACCTCGGCGCGGTCCGCCGCTCGGACCAGATCGAGCGCGGGCCGGGCCGGCACGGCGTCTCCAACGCCTTCTACCTGTACCTGCTCGACCCCGACGGGCACCGCGTCGAGATCTACACGCACGACTACTACACCGGCGACCCGGACAACCCGGTCATCACCTGGGACGTGCACGACAACCAGCGCCGCGACTGGTGGGGCAACCCCGTCGTGCCGTCCTGGTACGCGAACGCCTCCACGGTGCTCGACCTCGACGGGCAGCCGCGCCCGGTCGTCGAGCGCACCGACGACCGCGAGTCCGACGTCACGATCGGGGCCGACGGTTTCTCGTACACCCGGAAGGACGACGCCGTGGACGGCGTCGTCGAGCAGGGGTTCAAGGTGGGGCACCAGGTGTGAACCCGCAGGCGAGACCGGGGCCGGCGCGCCAGGCCCCGGCCTGGTCGCTGCGCCAGCTGCTGTACTTCGTGACCGTCGCCGAGACGGGCACGATCACCGGCGCGGCCGACCTGCTGGTGATCTCCCCGTCCGCGGTGGCCTCGGCGGTGGAGAAGCTGGAGCACGCCCTCGGGGTGCAGCTGTGCGTGCGCCGCAAGGCGCACGGCATCACCCTGACGGCGGCCGGCCAGGACCTGCTGCGCCGGTCCCGGGCGCTGCTGGAGCACGCCGGGGAACTGGCCGAGGTGGGCGGCGGGGCCGGCGGCGACGTCGGCGGCAACCTCACCCTCGGCTGCTACCACACGCTGGCCCCCACCTGCCTGCCGCCGCTGCTGTCCGCGTTCGGCGCCGAGCACCCGCGGGTCGCCACCCGGTTCCTCGAAGCCGACCAGGACAGCCTCCAGGACGGCCTGGCCAGCGGGGAGGTGGACGTCGCGGTGCTCTACGACATGCAGCTGCGCGACGACGTCGCCGGCCTGGAGCTGTTCCGCACCCGCCCGCACGTCCTGCTCGCCGCCGACCACCCGCTCGCCGGGGCCGGGCGGGTGTCGCTGCGCGACGTCGCGCCCGAGCCGTTCGTGCTGCTGGACCTGCCCCCCAGCTCCCGGCACGCGTTCTCGGTGTTCCGCCAGGTCGGGGTCGAACCCGCCGTGCGGTACCGGGCCGCCGGGCTGGAGACGGTGCGGGCCCTCGTGGGCCGGGGGTTCGGCTGGAGCTTCCTGGTGCAGCGGCCCGGAACCGGCACCACCTACGAGGGGCTGGGCGTCGCGGCCCTGGAGATCTCCGACGACGTCCCCGACGTGCGGGTCCTGCTGGCCCGGGCGCGCGGGACCCGGCTCAGCCGCGCCGCCGAGGCGTTCGCCCGCACGGCCGCGGCGGTGTTCAGCCCGCAGGGGTGACCCCGGCAGGAGTGCACCCCGCGCACAGCGTCGTGCGCGCAGGGACAAGCCGCGCGCCCGCGCGGGGCGGACACTCCCAGCAGGGCGGGGCCCCGTCCCCGCCACCAGCCGCGGCTCGCCGATGACGACCACGGTGTCCGGTCATCACACCACCACCACCGGGACGAACGCG